>JAFAVH010000223.1 GCA_019242655.1 Methylobacteriaceae bacterium | reverse complement strand
GCGACGCGGTGACCGAGAGCGATCAATCGCTGCAGATAATCGTCCGCGCGCTCGACCGGCACGCCGCACATCGGAATGTCGTCGCCCTGATGCTTGCCGCGTTTCGTCAGAACAATGCCGAGTGCGCGCGAGGCGACCTCCGCGTCGTCGAAGAAGAGTTCGTAGAAGTCGCCCATCCGGTAGAAGAGCAGGCAATTCGGATTGGCGGCCTTGATCTCGATATATTGCGCCATCATCGGCGTCGGCCGCGATCCATCGGCCGGCGCATTCGCGCGGACGGTCGGCGAGGTCGGCAGCACGGTCATGAGCCGCACTAAGCAGCAAACGCGGCCGATGTCACGGGCGCGCTCAGGCCGGTTCGCGCTCCTTCAACAAAGCTTCCAAAACGCCAATTCGATCTGCGTCTTTCGGCGGCTTGTCCCAGCGAATGCGGTTGATGCGCGGGAAGCGCAGCGCGATGCCGGATTTGTGCCGGCTCGACCAGTTGATACCTTCGAATGCGATCTCCAGAACCAAACCTTTATCGCTGTTATATTCGACTTCACGCACGGGACCGAAACGGTTGATCGTGTGATTGCGCACGTAGCGATCGAGCCGCGCGAGCTCTTCATCGGTGATGCCGGAATAGGCCTTGCCGACCGGCACCAGTTCGTCGCCGCTCTCGCCGTCGCGCCAGACGCCAAACGTATAATCGGAGTAGAACGACGAGCGCTTACCGTGGCCGCGCTGCGCATACATCATCACGGCGTCGACGTTGAACGGATCGCGCTTCCATTTGTACCACGGGCCTTTCGGCCGGCCCGGCACATAGATCGAATCGACGCGCTTCAGCATGACGCCTTCGACCGCGGCGGCATCTGCTTCGGCGCCGGCGCTCGCGGGATCGGCGCGCGCCGCCGCAAGCTCTTCCCACGTCTTGAAATGCACGAGCGGCGAGAGATCGAGCCGCGGCTCGTTGGCCGCCGCAACAAACGCTTCGAGCCGCTTGCGCCGATCGCGGAAAGCCAATGGGCGCAAGTCTTCGCCATTTAGCGACAGCAAGTCGTAAGCACGCACATAAGCGGGAAAGTCGGCGAGATGCTTCGCCGACACCGTCTTGCGATTGAGCCGCTGCTGCAAAACCGAGAACGGCTGCACGCGCCCTTCACGCAGGATCAACAGCTCGCCGTCGATCGCAAAGTCCTGCGCCGGCAGATGCGCAAGCGCCTCGGCAAGATCGGGAAAGGCATGCGTGTTCTCTTCGCCCGTGCGCGAGAACATGCGCAAGACGCGCTTGCCATTTGCGTCGTGGCCAGCAACGACCTGCATGCGGATGCCGTCCCATTTCCACTCGGCGGAAAAATCTTCCGGATTGAGCGCGGCAAGGTCTGGTTCCTCGATCGGGTGCGCGAGCATCGGTGGACGGAACGGCGCGGGGTCGGTCGCTTCCGGCCGCGCTTCGCGTCCTTCCACCCATGCGAACAGATCGATGTAAGGCGGCGCGAGCCCGTGCCAGACTTCTTCGATCTCGTTCGGTTCCTTGCCGCCGAGATCGCCGACCGCAGTTTTCGCAAGGCGCGCCGAAACACCAACGCGCAGCGAACCCGTAATCAGCTTCAGCAGCGCCCAGCGGCCGATCTCATCGAGCTGATCGAGCCAGCGCGCGAGAATGCTCGGCAGATGCAGCTTGCCTGACGTCGCGAGCGTCGTGACAACTTCCGACAGAGCGAGCGGCGGCCGATTATGTCCGACGCCGGCTTCATCCTTCGCCGGCTCGGGCCAAAGCAGCGCGACCGTCTCGGAGAGATCGCCGACATAATCGTAGGACATGTAGAACAATGTCGGATCGACGCGCTCACTGATCAGCGCACGAATCAATCCGGGTTTGGCATGCTGAAAAGCGAGCGCGCCCGTGAGCGCGGCGAGCGCATAGCCACGTTCGGGATCGGGCGTCGAACGGAAATAATCCGTCATCAGCCGCAGCTTGTTGTTGCGCGACGGCTCGAACGACAGCCGGTCGAGAAGCTCGGCTAAGCGATTCATATGAGCGCCGGACCTGCCTCGCCGGCCGGTTTTTCCGGCTCGAGATCCTCGACCTCTTCTTCTCCATATCCGATGAGATGCAGCGGCCGGGCCGCAAGCCCCTGCCCCGTCGCCCAATGGACGAGCGCGTCTTCTTCGCCATGCGTGACCCAAAGCTCGGAGCAGCCGGTCGCGAGAACCGTTTCGCAGAGTTCGTCCCAATCGGCATGATCGGAAATGACGAGCGGCAGTTCGACGCCGCGCTGGCGCGCACGCGCGCGCACGCGCATCCAGCCCGAGGCGAAAGCCGGCACCGGCTCGTGGAAACGCCGCGACCATAATTCCTGCAAAGCGGACGGCGGACAGATGACGATCTCGCCGCCGAGTTTCGGCCGTTCGGGGCCGGTGACGCGGACGATCTCGCCGAGATCGATGCCTTCGCTTTCATAGAGCCGCGTCAGCTTCTCCATCGTGCCGTGGATATAGATCGGACGCTCCCACCCGGCTTCGCGCACGAGCGCCATGATGCGTTGCGCCTTGCCGAGCGAATACGCGCCGACGAGATGCGCGCGTTCGGGGAAGAGGCGGCATGAATCGATGAGGCGGGCAATTTCATGCGCCGCATCGGGATGGCGGAACACCGGCAGGCCGAACGTCGCCTCGCTGATGAAGACATCGCACGGGACAAGCTCGAAAGGCGCGCAGGTCGGATCGCGCATTGTTTTGTAATCGCCTGAGATGACGACGCGGAGGCCCTTCGATTCGATGCAAATCTGCGCCGAGCCGAGCACGTGACCGGCGGGATGGAAGGAGACCGTCAGCCCGTCGATGCTGATCCGCTCGCCGTAAGCCGCGGTTTGCGTCGTGCCGGCGAACTCGGCGCCGCAACGCGCGGCCATGATGGCGAGCGTCTCGTGCGTCGCCAGGACCGAGTCGTGTCCCGCGCGCGCATGATCGGAATGGCCGTGCGTGATCAGCGCGCGCTTAACGGGCCGCAGTGGATCGATGTGGAAATTGCCGGCGGCACAATAGAGACCAGCCGGCGTGGTTTTGAGAAGGTCGGACCCGCGCATATGCGCAAGAGGTCATGCGCGCGGCCGCAAATGGCAAGCCTTAAGCGGAAAGTCTTCGGGCGAGCGAAACGAAGTCGTTTGCTGTTGAGGCCGAACTTACTCGCCGCAGGACGAGCCGCGCGTCACATATACGCGGCCATCGGGACCCTGCACGCGGGTCACCTTGACGATGCAGTCTTCGTCGTCGGCGCCGAACTGCTTGCCGACCTGCAGGGTCGGGCCTTCGGCGAGCGGACGGAAGCCGGTGCGCTCAATCTTCGGTTTGGCGGCCTGGACGGCGGAGCTCAACCCGATCGGGGCAGCGGCGACGACGGCACCAATGCAAGTGACCGCAGTCAACGCGATGACAATCTGGGTCGCGCGGGTCGCCACCAGTTTGTCTTTCTGCTCGATCATCTGACCTCTCCTGCCGCGGCTTTTGCCGTTGACGCGACCACCTTTAAGGCTCGGCGCCTCAAAAGCTGTGCGTTCTCGCACACCCGATTAACGAGCTTGACAGGAATTGGTTGCAGCTAATTGCTGCGCTTACGCGAGATTTTCGCGGATGAAGGCGGCGCTTTGTTAAAGCTAAGCGGCCGCTAAGAGATCAGGGAAATGGACCTCCCGCCGGGGCGGGAGATCGGGTTTTAGGTCGGAAAATCCGGTTACTGGCAGACCTGCATCGGACGATAGCCGACGACATAGCCATAGGGGTCGAGAACCGGGCGGCGCTCCATCCAGCAGCGCGGCCCCGGCGCATAGACGACCGGCGGAGGCGGCGGGGCCGCACTCGCGGCGGCTGCGCCGAGCATCGCGCCCGCGGTCGCGCCGAAAATGCCGGCGGCGATCGCCGAGCCGGCATCGGCAGACGCCGGAACGGTCGAGGCGGCGATGCTGCCGCCAAGGATCACCGCGGCAAAACCGCCGGCGATGATTTTCTTCGAGAATGCGTTCATTCAGCTCCTCCTGAGCACTGGCGGCTGATTCGAAAGCCACCTTGGCAGTATGGCCGGGACTCAATGAACCGGGAATGAGTGGCCAAAATAAGCTCGACCTTCAGCGGGCGGAGAAAGCAGCGGCAGACGAAAAGCCCCGCCCGAAGGCGGGGCTTCATCCAGCGGATAAGATAAAGGGGCAGGATATCCTTCCGCTGAATCGGATCCCTCAGTCGCAGACCTGCACGCGGCGCGAATAGAGGAAATTGCCATAGACGTCGCGGACGGCTTCGCGGGTCATGTAGCAGCTGCCGTAATTGTAGCTGGAGGCGGCCGCGGCCGCGCCGAGCACGCCGAGGCCGATGCCGACGCCAATGGCCGGGCCGAAATGATGGCCCCACCCCCAACCGCCGCCCCAGGCCGCAGCCGGGGTGGACGACGAGGCGGCGATGCCGAGACCGAGCGTGGCGGCGGTGGCGATGGCGGCAATGGTCTTCGTGAAACGGGTCATGTCAGTCTCCATTTAAAAATTGACGCCTCGGCGCCGGCCGCTCGGGTGTCGAGCGATGAGGCAACCATATTGCCGCCACAAACGACCCGCGGTGCCATCGCGCACAGGCGAAATTCAGCGGTGACGAGCGCAATAGTGACAGCGTCGGCGAGCTCTTCCGGCGATCTCAGGGCCGACCGGCGCTTCCTCTATGCCGAGGAACGCACCGCGGACGGCGATCATGCCGCCGCCGCAGAACTTCTCCAGCAATGTCTGGAAATCGTGCCGGAATGGGCGCCGGCCTGGTTCGCGCTCGGCGAGGCGCGTGAGCAGCTCGGCGACATCGATGCCGCCATCGCCGCATACCGGCGGGCGCTCGCTTGCGATTCGCGCGACGTGCTCGGCGCCTCGCTGACGCTCGCGCGGTTAGGCGCGGCGCAAACAC
The DNA here is from genome assembly GCA_019242655.1 of Methylobacteriaceae bacterium. Taxonomy (GTDB): domain Bacteria; phylum Pseudomonadota; class Alphaproteobacteria; order Rhizobiales; family Beijerinckiaceae; genus JAFASC01. The sequence goes on along the minus strand of JAFAVH010000223.1, from coordinate 750 downwards.
CGTCGGCGGCGTCGCCCGCCTATGTCGCGCGGCTCTTCGACCAATACGCACCGCGTTTCGAAAAACATCTCGTCGAGGCGCTCGGCTATCGCGCCCCGGCATTGCTGCGCGAGGCCGTTGCCGAGGTGTGCGGTCGCGCAGGCCGCGCAATGCATTTCGCCCGCGCGCTCGATCTCGGCTGCGGCACGGGGCTCGCCGGCGCTGCGTTCCGTGACTGCGTTGCGCATCTCGCCGGGGTCGATCTTTCGGTCGGGATGATCGCGCAAGCGCGCGCGAAGAACATTTACGACGCGCTCCAGACCGAGGATGTCGTCGCGCATCTGCGTTCCACGCCGGATCGCGCTTTCGACTTGATCGTCGCTGCCGATGTGCTCGTCTATATCGGCGATCTCCTGCCGCTATTCACGCAGATTGCGCGGGCGCTTGCGCGCGGCGGTTTGTTTGTCTTCTCTGCCGAGAGCCACGATGGCGATGGATATGCGATCGGCGGCGAGACGCGCTACGCGCATTCGCGTGGATATATAGAGGCGGCGGCACGCCGAGCCGGACTCTTCCTGCCGCTCCTCGAGGCCGGGTCGACACGGCGGAACAAACGCGCCGGCGTGGCGGGATTGATCGGCGTCATCTCCGCTTGAACCACGCTTTCGCGGCGTTTCATTCTGCGTGAGAGAGCCTCAGACGATCCGCTCGCGCCAGCGTCCGAGGCGTGCGCAGCCGAAATGCCGGCGGACGCTCGAACAGGAACTTCAA
>JAFAVH010000386.1 GCA_019242655.1 Methylobacteriaceae bacterium | reverse complement strand
GAGATCCCGCTCGGCCAAGGCGCCAACGATATCAGCTTCACGCCTGTGAGCCCGGACGGCGCCGTCGAGGCAGGCGACAAGCAGGTCGCGGAGGTCAAGGTCGCGCGCACGCCGGTGCTGCGTGGCGGGCCGGGACCCAGCGAAGGCAAATCTGCTGCCAGCGGTCCCGCGCCGCCGCACCCCGCGACGCTCTATGTCCTAAGTGTCGGGATAAGCCGCTATGGCCATCCGAAGCTCACGATCCCGAATGCCGACAACGATGCCGCGGCGATCGCCGCGCTGATGCATCAGCCGACGCCGCCCGTCTTCAACGCCGTGGACGAGTCGCCGCCGCTTCTCAACGAGCAAGCGACGCGGGACAACATTCTCGCCGCGATGAAGGACATCGCCGCGAAAGCCCAACCGGATGACCTCGTGATCATCTTCCTCGCTGGCCACGGCGCAGCCGTGGACGGGAAATACTATTTCGCGCCGTATGACCTCGGCATGCACGACCCCGACCTATTCCGCGCCGCGACCTCGGCGAGGAATCCAGCAAGCGGCAAAGCGTTTGATCAGGTCTATCGCAAGGAGGGGGTGAGCCAGGACGATTTGCTGCCGCTGATCCACTCGATCAAAGCCTCGCGCGTCGCCATCCTGCTGGACACCTGCTACTCGGCCTCCATGGCGACCGTCGATGCCGTTTTCCGTCGCGACGAGAACCACACGATGACCGATGCGCTCGGCCATGCCGGCGGCCGTTTCGTCCTTTCCGGAGCGTTCGCCAAGGCGCTCAGCGACGACACTCCGGCCGCCGCGGCGAACGAGGACACCGCGAGCAACGAGGATGACGGCGAGGATGAGGACGATGGCAGCGGCAAGAGACACGGGCTGTTCTCATCGTTTGTGCTGCGCGCGCTCGCAGGCGAGGCCGATATGGATCACACCGGGCGCATCGATATCTACAAGCTTACGATGTATACAATGGCGCATGTGGAGGAGGAGAGCGAGAAGCGGCGCTTGCCGCAGAGCCCCTGGTACACGGCCATGGGCCAGTTCTTCGATCTGCGGGCGACGCCGACGAAGTGAGCGCCGCTAGAGTACCATCCGACCAAATGAGATCGCACGTCGGATAAAGATGCTCGCAAAAACAGAAGCTAGGCGTGATGCGTGCGCCTGTCAGCACGCACCACGCTCTAGCCGTCACGACGGCGGCGCGAGGATTTGCTTGGCGACGCTGTTCCCCTCGACGTCTGCTAGTGCTTGCAGCTCCGAGAGCGCCTCCAGGCGCCACTTCACGTCGCCTCGCATGAGCAGCCACACCGCTTCGAGCAGCGACTTCTGCTCGTTCGTCGTCGCGTCGGCGGATTGCGGCGCCACGGGAATATCGGCCGGCTCGACCAGGGCCAGCCGAAGCGAGAGGCGGCTCTTGTTGACCGCGCTGATGATCAGGCGGTACGTGGCGGGCGGCAGGGTCGTCAAGTCGAGGACCATCGCGCGGGTATCGCTTGTCAGGTCCTGGACCGGCTTGTTGCCGGGCATCGCCGCGATCTCAACTCGAAATGGCGGCACGCCGCCATACCATGCGAGCCGAAGGGGGCGGCTGCGATCAATGCTTTGCGGCACAGTGCCGATGGCTCCGCCGAGTGCGACGGGCTGCTCGTTCGCTGGGACGTCGTCGGTGGACCGCGTGGCCGCGACCGTCGCATGGACGAGCTCCTGCGCGTCCTCGCCGTTGTGGCCGGCCCACTCATGGATGAGGTCCATAAGCACGTTCCAGGGATTAGCGAGCGCGAGAGGATGAGGCGCGGCTAGGGCGAGCATGAGAGCCATTGCGGTGGTCCGGGCGACCTTAGTGCCTTGTCTGATCGGCACCGCTTTGCGTCGTGACTGGCAGCGTACGGCGACGCCGAATCCCTCAGGTTCCATTGCCCACTCCCCTACCGGGTCGTCGTCCTCGACCTGGGTTCTGCTCGTTCCGGTTTGAACGCCGACGCGAGTAGCCTGAACGCCGACGCGACTACGCATTCTACAAGCTCACGCAAGTAGTAGTAGGAGACACTCAAACCCTCTAAAGCGATGGATAATGGCGGCGTGAGGATCTCTATAGCATTCCCTTCCAAGAGCCGGTCCTCGCCCATCCATATCGTGATCCAGAGAATAGCCAAGACCTCGATAGCCGTCCCGCCGAGTGACATTGCCAAGTTGATCAGCGCCGCTCCCCACTCTATCCTTCGACGCGAGAGCCGGCCAGTTGCGGTATGCATCACCGCGCCAATGAATGCTGCCACGGCGATAACTAAACATTCGGGCAAGCCGAGCCAGCGGTGCTCTTCCGTGAGAACCCAACCTGTTGATTCGGTTGACTTGTCGATGCTCAACGACTGCGCGAACGCGCGAATCGCGTTCAGGTGGATCAAGGCGCCCGGAACACGGGCGTTGAGGGGCGTCGCGCGCAGGTCGCCCGAAGCTAGATAGCTGCCGCCGATCATGACTACAGCGCGGGCCAGCGGTTCCGTGCGCCCGCAGACGCGATCAGGCGACTTCTTCAATAGAGAGGAAAGTTGGTCCGCCGGTATGTCGCACAGGATTTTCGCGTTTTCGTCATAGACGCCGCTTTGCTTGTCCGGTTTCCAATCAGGCACCGAGAAGCGAACTCTCACAGGTGCGTTCGGCCGTTCGTGATTCGCGTTCAGAATTTGTTGCAGTGGTCCACCCGGTCCTGCGCATCGCAAAGCTCTCGGATCCGCGGGCCGCCCCGAGTCAGCGGGAGGATCGGCACGCCGCTTCGAGCCGGGAAAGGCACAAGCCAATTCGGCTGGATCGACATCGTTGAGCAAGGCAGCCCCGAGAAGCCCGATCGATCCAAGTGTCGTGTTGTCTGGGGCGTCGGCTTGCTTGGCTTGCTTATCGAC
>JAFAVH010000372.1 GCA_019242655.1 Methylobacteriaceae bacterium | reverse complement strand
CTGCGAGAGCGACAGGGTTGCGACATCGAGACTCGTCTGCTTGCCCGGGCCATAGAGCTGCTCGGCCGCCATTTGCAAGTAAACGGCGGGCACCGACACTTTAATCGAAGGCACGCCGATCTTGTCGCGCTGCACGTCGATGTCTTTCAGTGTCTTCAGCTGCGGGTCGACGGTGAAGAGATCGTAGGGAACAGAAGCAAGCGCGCTGATCCCCAGGAACTGCTTGTCGCCCGCGCCGCGGGTCTTCTCGCAGAAGACCATCATCGCAGTATAACCGCCGCTGGCGACTTCCAGCGTGCCACTGAGCAGCCCGTCATTCATCTGCGGTCCGCCGGCAAGCTGCACAATGTGCACCGGCACGAGATCGATGCCCTGCTCGCGCATGCGGTTCGTCAGAAAGCCGGCGCGATCAGCGACATGGACAGGAAGGTAGCCAAGGCCGAATTGCACGCCGATACGCAATTCCCGGACGGTCTCAGCCTGCGCGGAAACTCCCAACAGGCACGCCGAGAATATCAGCGGGGCGAGCGTGCGCTTGAATAATGAGGCGATCGACAGCATCGGCGTGTTCCAGGTTGCGGAAGCGTCTCGCCGCAACGCGCGGGATGAACTCGCTTCCCACGCGAAACGCGATGACAGCACATACGCCACCCGCTATCAAGAACCGTGCCGGGAAAGCATCGGATGCGGAGTGAAGTGCAAACATGCGGACTGCAATCAAAGCGGGTTGGATCGTCGGTCACGAGCGGGGCGCCCATACCCTGATCCGCGACGGCGTGCTGGTCTACGAGGGAAACAAGATCATTCACGTCGGCCACGACTTCGAAGGCCATGTCGATCAGACGCTCGACGCCACCGGCAAGCTTCTCGCGCCGGGCTTCATCGACACGCACGTCCATTCCGGTCATCGTGCCTCGCATCGCCTGATCACCGACACCGGACGGCCGATCTACTATGGCCAGCCGTTTCTCGAGATCAGCGTTCCCAAGGAAGGCAAGCAAGTCGTCGGCGACGTTCGCTATCTCAAGCACGGCGAAGCCGGCGCCGACGCTGCCGTCCGGCTCAACGCGACGTTCACCGTCGCCGAGCTTCTGCGCAACGGCGTGACGACCTTCATCGAATTCGGCAGCCAATTGGCGATCCAGGATGCGCTGCTCGCCGAGGTCACGCGGCTTGGCACCCGCGCCTATCTCGCGCCAGGTTACGATTGCGGACGCTGGGTCGGCGACGAGAAGGGACGCCTGAAGAGGATCGTCAACGAGGCGCTTGGATCAGAAGGGCTGAAGACTGCCCTCGACTGGATCGAACGCAACGACGGTGCCGCCGGCGGACGCGTCAGGGGGATTCTCGTGCCACGCGAAGTCGAAACATCGACCGTCGAGGTTCTGCGTCGCACCGTGGAAGCGGCCGACCGGCTCAACTTGCCGATGGCGACGCACGCTGCCTACAGCGTCATCGAGTTCTATGAAATTGTGCGCGAGCACATGATGACACCGATCGAGCTTCTCGATTCGATCGGCATGCTGCGGCCGACGCTCAACGTGGGGCATGGAAATTTCATTTCGGACAATCCGAACCTGAATTATTCGGTCAAACGCGATCTCGCGTTGATGGGACGCGCCGGCGCGTCGATCTCGCATTGTCCGATCAATATCGCGCGCCGCGCGCGAACGCTCAACGACTGGCAGAAATATCGCGACGCAGGCGTGAACATTTCAATCGGTTCGGACACCTATCCGCGCGACATGATCATGAACATGCGCACTGCCTCCTATATGGGCAAGATAATGGCGCACACCTATTTCGCGGCGAGCGCCGGCGAAGTCTTTGAGGCCGCAACCCTTGGCGGGGCAAAGTCCGTCGGGCGCGATGATCTCGGGCGGCTCGCGCCGACAGCGCTCGCGGACATGATCGTGATCGACCTCACCGGCCGCGATAGCTTGCGTTACGGCCCGGTGCGCGATCCGGTGAAGAGCGTCGTCGAATGCGGTGTTGGCGATGACGTCGACACGGTCATCATCGATGGCAAGACCGTGATGCAGGACGGCAAAATCCCCGGCATCGACTTCGCCGCGCTTCGCGCCGAGGCCCAGGCCGCGGGCGAGAAGGTCTGGGCGACGTTGCCCGACTGGGATCCGCTTGGACGAACAGCAGAATCAGCGTGCCCTTGGTGCTACCCGATGGCACAATGAACGAGGCGATCACTGAGAGTGGAGACGGTAGTCGTGAACGAACACATCAGACGCAACACCCTCGTTGGCGACAATCAAAGCCTGCGTGGTTTTCTCCGCATGGTCGAGACGGACTACCCGGACGAGATTCTCCGGATACGCGAGCCGGTCGACTTGCGGTTTGAGACGACGTCGATCGTCTTCGAACTCGATCGCGCGGGACGGAGCCCGGTCGTCATCTTCGAGAATGTCGGCGGCCAATCCATGCCGGTCGTGACGAATGTCGCCGGCAACCGCAAGCTTCTCGCCGCCTGTCTTGGCGTGCCGGTCGACGATCTGCCGAGCGCCTTCCGGCAGCGCTGCCAAACCTATCTGCCCTGCGAGAGCGTCGAACGTGCGGACTGGGACGAAATCGTGCTTGAGGGCGATGAGCTCGATCTGACGAAACTGCCCGTTCCGCTGCAATTTACCGTCGACGGCGCGCCCTATATCACCGCCGGCCAGATCAGCGCGCGCGATCCTGTGTCGGGCATCGATACGACGGGCTTTCATCGCCTGATGCTGAGGAGCAAGGACCGGCTCGGCGTCTCGCTGCATTCGCGGCGGCGGATGTACGAATTTCATCGCCGCGCAGAAGAGCGCGGCGAGTCGCTCCCGGCGGTGATCACGCTCGGCACGCATCCGCTGCACTACATGGGTTCGATGGTCTATGCCTATCCGCCCAATGTACGGAAATTCGAGATCATCGGCGGCCTGTTTGGCGAGCCGTATCGGCTCGCTCGTTGCGGAGTCGAGGGTCTCGAGGTTCCAGCCGGCGCCGAGATGATCATCGAAGGCGAGATACTCGCCGGCGTGCATGAGCCGGAAGGCCCATTCGGTGAATTCACGGGCTATGCCTCTTACCGCAGCACGCAGAACGTATTTGTCGCGCATCGCATCCGCATGCGCCGCGATGCCATGTTCCACAGCGTCACCTCCGGCATGTCGCGCGATCACATCCTGATTTCGTGCATCACGCGCGAAGGCGAGATCCTGAACACGATCCGCCGCAACCTGCCAAATGTCCGCGCCGTTCATGTCCCGCACACGACTTGCGGCGCATTCCTGGCGATCGTCTCGATGAAAAAGACGGCGGAAGGCGAGCCGCAAATGGCGATAATGGCGACATTTGGGACGGAGCTTTACACGAAATACGTGATCGTCGTCGACGAGGACGTCGATAT
>JAFAVH010000368.1 GCA_019242655.1 Methylobacteriaceae bacterium | reverse complement strand
TGGCGCGCCCGAAGGGATTCGAACCCCTGACCTCTGCCTTCGGAGGGCAGCGCTCTATCCAGCTGAGCTACGGGCGCGAGCCGTCGGCTTTTAGCTCATGCGCGGGGCAGCGGCAACGCGCATGCTTGCGGCTGATCCGCGCCGGAGCCACGTTTCTTGGCGCGCGCAACACGGTTCAACGGCTCACATCGCGCATTGTGGGATTTGCGGCAGCGGGCGCTTGCTTCGTGCGCTCAAGGCCAGCGCGTACATCGCCTCGCCGATGCGGAATTCCGGGTGCAGCAAACATTCCGACCTCACGTAATTCGGAAGATTGCATGCAGACCCGAATGCGGCCGGCAGATTTCCGATCGCGTCAAAATATTCGATGATCGGACCCGTCAGGTACGGATAAACGGCCTGCCCATACGTCGCAAGATATGTCTTGCAGGGCAGCTTGATGATTTGTGGCAAACTTAACGCGTCTTCAGCTGCCGCCGGCGGATGAGATGCAAGAGCGTGTGCGACTAATGCCGCACACGCGAAGAATCGCCGACGATGCACGAACGTCTCATCGTTTGCGCTCCCCGCCGCAAGCTTGGCAGTTTGGCGTCAAATGCGACGAAATCGAGGCGGCGCCTGCAATAGAGCACAATGTTCTCGTGAGACGCCGTTACACGCCCCTGTGCGATCGGCAATGAAACAATCGATCTACGAGCGAGCCCGAAGCCGCTGATTTACACGAGCTTAACGCGTGACACGCAATTTTCGATGCGGGGGCGGAAGGAGTGTCATGCGGTCGTGCCCGATTTCGCAAATTCTGTTGTCGAGGATTGTTCAAGCCGACAGCAGAGGCATACGCGCAATAGCCTCAACGATATCCGATAGCGCTCGCATAGAGCTCGCTTTATTCTGTCACGAACAACCCGCGCTGCAGGTGATCGCGCGTGATGTCGCGGCGGTCTGCAATCGGGCCGAACTCATCCGCGTGGGGCGCAGCATCGGTCTTGCGCTTTTAGCCGCCGCCGACGAAGTCCCACCGCTTCGAGTTGCAATGCCGCGCAAGACCTAAGTTCTTCGCGGGCATGGGGTCGAGCTGTGCTCAGCGCCCGCCGAGAAGCTTGCCCAGCGGATTGAGGCTTTCGGGACCGGCCTCCTTCGGCGCATAGCTGAGCGGCTGTTTTGCAGCGTCGTCGCCAGCCGCTTCCTCCGGCTTACGCTTGCGTTGGGACGTGGTCTTGGCGGCCGCGACGGGCTGCCTTGCACGTGCCGTCCTCGCGCGGGGCGCGGGTGAGTCTTCCGCGTCGGGCGTGACCGCTTTCAGCGCGCTCGTGCGTTGCGGAGCTGGAAGTGTGGCGGATTGATCGCCGGCATTGGCTTCCGGCTGCGGGGCTTCCGATGCCGCGGCCGCCTGCGGTTCACCCTCAGGAGCGGTCGCGGGCAAAACGGGCTCGATCCGCACCGTTTTGACCCTCACGACGCTAGGCGCAATTGGCTCATTCACCGGCTCGACCGCGGATTGCGTAACAGCGGCCTCGTTGGTCGCGGTCGCCGCGGTGGGCGCCGGCGCCTCGGCGACAGCCTCCGCAACCGGAACGCTCGCGACAGGTGTTTGCAGCGCGTGGAACGAAAGTGCCGCGCCGGTCGTCAGCAAAGCGATGGCGGCGAGAGCAAGAAAAGCAAAACGCATCATTGATGGACTCGGGGGTGGTGGACCGCACCAAGGACCGCCTGAAAGGGGAGGAACTATGGCGAGCGGGGGGCCGTTATCGGCGCAAATGCCCGCCGATGGGCTTCCGGCCGGAAAACCGGGCGGTGCCGCGCGCACTTTTTCCGCCGACCGAGCGAGCAGGCCGGCCGTGGTTTGGGCGGGGGGCGATAGATCAGCCGCGCAGCAAGCGCCGCGCGTTTCTCACGCCGCCGGCTCGTTCACACGATGCGATGCAACGCGCAGAGCTTGTTGCCGTCGGGATCGCGGAGATAGGCGAGATATAGGTCGCCGAAACCGCCCTTGCGCATGCCGGGCGCATCCTCGATCGACGTGCCGCCATTGGCGGTCCCGGCTTTATGCCAGGCATCGGAGTCTTCAGCGCTGTCCACGGTAAATCCAATCGTGCCACCGTTGGCGTGCGTCGCCGTCTTGCCGTCGATCGGATTTGTCACCATGAAAATTCCGCCCTTATGCGCATAGATCAGACGGCCCTTGTCGTCTTGCCGGGCCGGCTTTCCTCCAATTGCGGCAAACAGGGCGTCGTAGAACTTTTTCGAACGTTGGATGTCGTTGCTGCCAATCATGACGTGGCTGAACATTCCGAACACTCCCTAGCGCTTGTAAAGATTCGCGTTGCTGCCCTCTTCTTGCAGAGGACAAGCCCATAATGGCGGCTCAGCGCTCTTCGTCGCCCTCGATATCGCCGTCGATCAGATTGGAGACGTCGCTTGAATCCTCTTCCTCTTCCTCGAGGAAGGTGTCGTCTTCGGCAGCTTCGTCCTCTTCGACCTCGATGTTGTCCTCGGGTAGAGCCGCGGCGACCTTCTCGTCCTCGCCGGCGTCGGCCTCTTCGAGGGACACGAGTTCGGCCTCGGCGGGCTCAGCCTCCGGCTCTTCTTCCTCCACCGCCTTGGCGCGCGCGCTCGCGCGCGTCGGCAGCGGGGCGACCTGGTACACGGTTCCGCATTTCGGACAGACGATCGGATCTTTCGCGAGGTCGAAGAATTTCGCACCGCAATTCTGGCACTGACGTTTGGTGCCGAGTTCGGGTTTTGGCACTGTCCTCAATCCCTGGAAGCAAAAAATCGAGCCGCCGCTCTGCGTTCGCGCGCCTCGGTTATGCAAGCCCCGCCGTGCTGTCAAATGGCAATCGCGGCAGTTACCTCGCGGCCCCTGGCGTAATGACATCGCGCCGCCGGCCATGGTACGAGCGCCGGCAAAAATCAGCCGAGGATCGAGCCCACGTGCAAGTTAACACCGCGCCCGCACCCGCGCTCGCCGTCAGCCTGTCGGCCCGCCGCAGCGGCCCGCTGAAAGGGCGCGTCAGGCCGCCTGGCGACAAGTCGATCTCGCATCGCGCCTTGATCCTCGGCCTGCTCAGTGTCGGTGAGACGCGGATCGAGGGCCTGCTCGAGGGCGATGACGTACTGCGCACCGGGGCGGCCTGCCGCGCGCTCGGTGCCTCCATCGAGCGGACGGGTGAGGGCAGCTGGCGGGTGCGGGGGAGGGGCATCGGGGCGCTGCGCACGCCGGCCGAGACGCTCGACTTCGGCAATGCCGGCACGGGCTCTCGCCTGATGATGGGAGTAGTCGGAGGCAACGGAATTCTGGCGCGGTTCGACGGCGATGCCTCGCTGCGCAAACGCCCGATGCGGCGCATCTTGGATCCGTTGGTGCTCATGGGCGCCGAAGTTAAGACGCAGACGGAAGGGGGACGTTGTCCGATTCTCCTGCAAGGCACGCAAGAACCCGCGCCGATCGAATACCGAACGCCCGTTGCGTCCGCGCAGATCAAATCGGCGATCCTGCTCGCAGCGCTCAACTCACCGGGGCAGACGATCGTCATCGAGCGCGAAGCCTCCCGCGATCATACCGAAAAGATGCTTGCTTATTTTGGCGCGGAGGTCGTCAGCGAGCGGGAAGGCGATGGCGGTCGTCGCATCAGCCTGAAGGGACGCCCGGAACTTGCGCCGGCGCCGATCGTCGTGCCGGCCGATCCGTCGTCATCGGCATTTCCGCTCGTCGCCGCGCTTATCGTGCCGGGATCAGACATCATCATCGAAGGCATGATGATGAATCCGCTGCGCACGGGGTTGCTGATCACGCTGCAAGAGATGGGAGCGCGCATCGACGTGCTCGATCGCCGCAGCGAGGGTGGCGAGGACGTTGCCGATCTGCGCGTGCGCGCCAGTGATCTCCGCGGCGTCGATGTGCCTGCCGCGCGCGCGCCTTCGATGATCGACGAATATCCGATCCTCGCGATTGCCGCTTCGTTTGCGAGCGGCGAAACGCGCATGCGCGGGCTTGCCGAATTGCGGGTCAAAGAATCCGACCGCCTCGAGGCTGTCGCTGCCGGCCTCGCGACCAATGGCGTCGCGTATACAATCGACGGCGATGATCTCATGGTTTCGGGTATGGGCAGCGCGGCGCGCGGCAACGGTCTTGTCGCCACCCATCTCGATCATCGCATCGCAATGAGCTTTCTCGTTATGGGTCTTGCTTCGGAACGTGCCGTTTCGGTCGACGACGAACGCATTATCGAGACGAGTTTCCCGACCTTTCGCGCACTGATGACCTCGCTTGGGGCGGAGTTCGCGTGATCGTCGCGATCGACGGTCCGGCTGCTTCGGGCAAAGGCACGCTCGCGCGCCGCCTCGCCGAGCATTACCGGCTGCCGCATCTCGACACCGGTCTTCTCTATCGCGCGGCTGCGCGCACGCTCATCGACGAGGGTCGGCGGCTCGATGACGTCGCCGCCGCCGTCAAAGCCGCGCGGGGCCTGGCGCTCATCGATTTCGATGAGGTTGCCTTGCGTGGGCGGGAAATGGGCGAGGCGGCCTCAGTCGTTGCCGCTCTTCCCGAAGTCCGCGCCGCGCTCGTCGAGACGCAGCAGCGTTTTGCGAAGCGACCAGGCGGCGCGGTTCTCGACGGCCGCGATATCGGCACGGTGATTTGCCCCGATGCAACGGTGAAAATCTTCGTGACCGCATCGCCGGAGACGCGGGCGCAGCGGCGCGCGCTGGAGCTTCGCAGCCGCGGCGAGCCGTCCAATTACGCTAAGGTCCTGGGCGACATTTTACACCGCGACCGACGTGATTCGAGCCGCTCTACCGCGCCGCTGAAGCCGGCGACCGACGCCTTGATCCTTGATACGACCGATCTCGACGTCGAGGCGACGTTTCGTGAGGCGCTGCGACTTGTCGAGACTCAACTCGATGCAAAGGATGCCACTCAGCTACGCTCGGCCGTCCCTTGACCCTGTGGCTGCCCATTCCTACCTTGAAGCGAGCAGCAAAACCCGAGAGGCGCACGACATGTCGACCGCGAAAGTCACCGATTCTACGTTCGACACGGATGTTTTGAAGTCGAGCGAACCCGTCGTCGTCGACTTTTGGGCCGAATGGTGCGGCCCGTGCCGGATGATCGCGCCATCGCTCGAGGAAATCGCTACCGAGATGCAGGGCAAGGTCAAGGTCGCCAAGCTCAACATCGACGAAAACCCCGCCGTTGCCGGCAAGCTCGGCATCCGCTCGATCCCGACGCTCATGCTGTTCAAGGACGGCAAGCTAGCCTCGCAAAAGGTTGGCGCCGCGCCGAAGGGTGAACTGGTGAAGTGGATCAACGCGGCGATCTAGCCGTACGTCACTCGCGGTCCAGCTTCAGCACTTCGCCCGCCAAATAGAGCGAGCCGGTAATCAGAATCCGCGGCGGCGCAGACCAATCGCGCGCCGACAGGTATTCAAGCGCGCTGCCGACGCTCTCCGACGCCGCCGCGGGAATGCCTTCCTGCTGCGCGGCAAAGGCGACGTCTGCCGGCGAGCGCCCATAATGATCACCGGTAATCGGCACGGCGATGAGTTCCTGCGCGAGACCTTTGAACGGGCGCAGCAACGCGCGCGTTTCCTTTGTCGCAAGCGTGCCGCAGATGAGGATCAGCGGCCGCGAAGACTTTTCTTCAAAGTCGGCCATGACCTGCGCGAGCGCACGCCCGCCGTCGGCGTTATGGCCGCCGTCGAGCCAGATTTCTGCGTCCCGCGGTGCGAGCGCCGCAACATGGCCGCGTTTCAACCTCTGCAAACGTGCGGGCCAGTCCGCCTGCGTGAGGCCGGTCTCGAGGGCTGAGATAGGAAACGACCGATCGAAGCGGCGCATCGCTGCGATTGCGGTGCCGGCATTAGATTGCTGGTGCCTTCCCACGAGTTTCGGCAGCGGCAGATCGAGCAATCCGCGTTCGTCCTCATAGACGAAGCGTCCATTCTCCTCGTGCGTGGAAAAATCCTGGCCGCCCACAACAACAGGCGCATTGATCCGGTTGGCGTGCGCTTCGAGAACGGCAAGCGCGTTGTCATTCTGTTCGGCCAGGACGGCCGTCACGCCGCGTTTGAAAATGCCCGCTTTCTCCAGTGCAATCTTCTCGACCGTGTCGCCCAAGAATTCGGGGTGGTCGATCGAAACAGGCGTGACGATCGTCAGCGCTGGATGTCGAACGACGTTGGTCGCATCGACGCGACCACCCAATCCGACTTCAAGCAGGAGCGCGTCCGCGGGATTTTCGGCAAACAGCAGGAATGCCGCTGCCGTCGTGATCTCAAAAAACGTAATCGGTTCGCCTCTATTTGCGTCTTCGCAACGTTCGAGTGCCTCTTCGAGAAGCGAATCCTCGACGAGCACCCCGCCACTGGAACGGCCGATCCGAATGCGCTCGTTGAAATCGATGAGATGCGGCGAGGTATAGACGTGCACGCTTTTGCCTGCAGCCTCAAGCATCGCGCGCATGAAAGCAATCGTCGAACCCTTGCCATTCGTCCCGGCGACGTGAACGACCGGCGGCAAATGCTCATGCGGATTGCCGAGCGCGGAAAGCAGCCGCTCGATCCGGCCCAGCGAAAGATCGATGCGTTTCGGGTGCAGATTGAGCAGGCGCGAGAGGATCTCGTCGCGCGGCTTCATCGGAGCCTCTTTAGCTTGGATTGCGCACCTCTTGGTGCGCACTCTTGTCGCGCAGCGCGAGCTGCGCCGCCGATCACGCTGCCTGCGCCAACGTGTGCTGCGGTGCTTTCGTCAAGAGCGCACAGAGCCGCCCGAGCGTGGCGCGCATTTCAAGCCGCGAGACGACCATATCGACCATGCCATGCGTTTGCAGATATTCGGCGCGCTGAAAGCCTTCCGGCAAACGCTCGCGGATTGTCTGCTCGATAACGCGCGCGCCGGCAAAGCCAATCACCGCGCCGGGTTCGGCGATGTGAATGTCGCCGAGCATGGCATAGGAAGCCGTGACGCCGCCGGTCGTCGGATTGGTGAGAACGACGATGTAAGGTAGGCGCGCGGCGCGCAGGAGCTGCACGGCAACCGTCGTGCGCGGCATCTGCATCAGCGAGAACATGCCCTCTTGCATGCGCGCGCCGCCGGACGCCGTGAAAATGATGAAGGGGCAACGCTTGTCGATCGCCACCATCATACCGGTGACGATCGCCTCGCCCGCCGCCATGCCGAGCGACCCGCCCATGAACTCGAAATCTTGAACCACCGCGACGATCTCTAACCCCTCGAGTCGTCCGGTACTCAGGCGCACCGCATCGGCGCCACCGGTCTTGGCGCGATTTTCCTTCAAGCGATCCGTATAACGTTTCACGTCGCGAAAGCGCAGCGGATCGAGCGGTACGTCCGGCGTCGGCAGATTTGCCCACGCTCCGTCGTCATAGAGCGATTTCAAGCGCGCATCGACCGGAATACGCATGTGGTAGCCCGAGCCCGGAACTACGTAGAGATTGGCTTCGAGATCTTTATAGAAGACGAGCTGGCCGCTTTCGGGACATTTGACCCAGAGATTTTCCGCCGTCTCTCGCTTCAGGAAGGAGCGGATTTTCGGAGGAACGACGTTAGATATCCAGTTCATGGGCGTCCTGCGTGAGCTTTGAATGCGAGTTTACTCTGCGGCGACGCGCTGGGCGGCACGCACGCCGCCCGCAATGTCCGCGACAAGATCGGCGACGGCGGAGACCGTTTGCGCCGTCGCGCGATCTCCCTTGTCGAGCGAGCGTTTCAACGCATCGACAAGCGCGGTGCCGACCACGACACCGTCGGCCTGCTTTGCGATCGCCTCCGCGGTTGCGGCGCTCTTCACGCCGAAGCCGACGGCGACCGGCAGGTTCGTGTGGCGCTTGATGCGCGCAACGGCTGTTCCGACGCGCGACGGATCGGGTGTCGCCGCGCCGGTAATACCGGTGATCGAGACATAATAAACGAAGCCCGACGTATTCGCGAGAACTGCCGGCAGGCGTCGGTTATCGGTTGTCGGTGTGGCGAGACGGATGAAATTGAGACCTGCCGCGAGCGCCGGCAGGCAAAGCTCGGCGTCTTCTTCGGGCGGCAGATCGACGATGATCAACCCGTCGACGCCGGCCGATTTGGCATCGGCTAGGAATCGATCGACGCCGTAGACGTAGATGGGATTGTAATAGCCCATCAAGACCAGCGGCGTCGTATCGTCGTGTTTGCGAAAGGCGCGGACGAGATCGAGCACCTTCGTGAGCGTCATGCCGGCTTTGAGCGCGCGCAGACCCGCGGCCTGAATCGAGGGACCATCCGCCATCGGATCGGTGAAGGGCATTCCGATCTCGATCACGTCGGCCCCGGCGCGCGGCAGGGCGCGCAGCACGTCAAGCGAGGTTTTCGGGTCCGGGTCGCCGCCCATGAGGAACGTGACCAGCGCGGCGCGGTCCTCCTTGGCGAGCGCGGCGAACCGGCGGTCGATGCGGGTCGTCATGGCGCGGGGGGTAGCACAATGACGCCAGGAGGGGAACGTTTGACCTCATGCAGGATGGTGCGAAACTGGATGAGACACGCGCGAGACATATGATGAACGGACCGGGCCGATTTTCTATTGTCTTAGGGGTCCTGCTTGCGGCCGCGCTCGCGCTGAGTGCGCAAGCCGCCGAGCAAAGCGCCAAGGAAATGGTGACGGCGTTCTACAAGATGGTCTTCTACGACCATAAGGTCGCCGACGCCTTCAAGGCCCATGTCGGCGCGACTTATAAGCAGCACAACCCGCTCGTGCCGGACGGGATCGAACCGAGCGTCGCGTTTCTCTCAAAGCGCTTCGAGACCAACTCGCAGGCGATCAACGAGATCAAGCGCGTCATCGCCGATGGCGACCTCGTCGCGGTGCACGTACATTCGCGGCTGAATGACGGCGACCGCGGCCGGGCCATCGTCGACATTTTCCGCGTCGAGAACGGCAAGATCGTCGAGCATTGGGACGTCATCCAGCCGGTGCCGGAGAACGCGCAGAACAACAATACGATGTTCTGAACCTCAACGCTCGCGTTCGCGCCGATTCAGGAATGCCAACCGCTCGAAGAGATGCACATCCTGCTCGTTTTTGAGGAGCGCGCCATGGAGCGGCGGGATCAGCTTCTTCGGATCGCGCTCGCGTAGAGTTTCCGGCCCGATATCCTCATTGAGCAAAAGCTTCAGCCAGTCGAGCAGTTCCGAAGTCGATGGCTTTTTCTTCAGTCCTGGCACTTCGCGCACTTCGAAGAAGATGCGCAGCGCCTCTTCGACAAGCCGCCGCTTGATGCCAGGAAAATGCACGGAGACGATCTTTTCCATCGTCTCCTGATCGGGAAAGCGGATATAATGGAAGAAGCAGCGGCGCAGGAAGGCGTCCGGCAGCTCTTTCTCATTGTTCGAGGTGATGACGACGATCGGCCGCTTCGCGGCGCGCACCGTCTCGCCGGTCTCATAAACGTGGAACTCCATGCGATCGAGCTCGAGCAGGAGATCGTTGGGGAATTCGATATCGGCCTTGTCGATCTCGTCGATGAGCAGGACCGGCCGCTGCTCTGACGTGAACGCGTCCCACAACTTACCGCGCTTGATGTAATTCGCGATGTCGGAAACGCGCGGATCGCCGAGCTGGCTGTCGCGTAGGCGCGAGACCGCGTCATACTCGTAGAGGCCCTGCTGTGCCTTGGTGGTCGACTTGATGTGCCAGGTGAGGAGCGGCGCTTTGACGCTCTTTGATATTTCTTCGGCAAGCACGGTCTTGCCGGTCCCAGGCTCGCCTTTCACCAGAAGCGGCCGCTCGAGAACGATCGCCGCATTCACAGCGACCTCAAGGTCCTGCGTGGCAACGTAATCCTTGGTACCGGTAAACCGCATCTGTTCGGGTCCTTTTCGGCCTGCTCGTGCCTATCTGGCATCCCAATCCGCAGGCGGCAACCGGCCTCCTCTGGAGCTTGCGATCGAATTTTGCTTAGTATGACCAAAGCTTTGGCCGGGGCGGCCCTGGAAGGGCGTAGCACCGGGGGTGGGGAGTGAACCTCGCCAAATCGTTCGGGGAGGAATGCAGATGCTTGGCTTGATGCAGGATTGGCCGCTGCTCTTACATCGCGTGATCGACCACGCCGCGATTCAGCATGGCGGGCGCGAGGTCGTCACGCGCTCGATCGAAGGGC
>JAFAVH010000175.1 GCA_019242655.1 Methylobacteriaceae bacterium | reverse complement strand
CTGATCGGACCGGTCGGCCTCTACATCCGCAAGCGCATCGACGAGACGCCGGAGTTCGTCGAGACGGACGTGGTGCGGGCGCCGGCAAAGGAACTGCTCGCCTCGCACAAATTCGATCTCTTGCTTGCGATCGGCGCGGTGACGCTTTCGACCGCCACCAACTATCTCATCGTCTACATGCCGACATACGCAGTGAAGTCGCTTGGTTTGCCGCAATCGATCGGATTTCTGGCGGCTGTCGTCGCCGCGTTGGTTCTGACCATCGTCGCGCCGCTCACCGGTCACTGGTCCGACAAGATAGGCCGCATATCGATCATGTTCATCGTTGCGATCGCGGCGTTCTTTACCATCCTGCCGACATTCATGTTCCTCAACGGTCATCCGACAGCCGCCGTCATGATCGCGGCGCTGGCCTGGATCGCCATCATCAAGGCGGGCTATGCCGGCGCGCTTCCGGCGCTCTTGGCGGAGATATTTCCGACGCAGGTACGCGGCACCGGCATGTCGCTTGCCTACAATGTCGCAGTGACGATTTTCGGCGGCTTCTCGCCGCTCATCAATTCGTCGCTCATTCAGCTGACCGGGAGCAATCTCTCGCCGGCCTTCTATATCATGATGATTGCCGCGCTCAGCGCTGCGACTCTGGTGATCCTCCGGCGACGGGGCGTTGCATCGTGAAGCCAATTCAAACTGCGCTCACTTCGATTGTCATCTGCGGTACGGCGCTCGCAAGCGCGCATGCGGACCAGGCGCGAACGCCGTCGGTGCCTCCGAAACATCCCGTGCCGCTCGAAAGCTACGCCACCGACAATCCTTCATGCCTCGAATGGACGAACGGCTGCACGATCTGCAGCAAAGGAGAGATGGGCAAAGCTGCCTGCTCGACGCCGGGCATCGCCTGCCAGCCGGGCGGCATCCAATGCAAGAAGAAAGCGCCCTGATTATTTCGGCCGCAACGGCCAGAAGGCCGAACCGGTGAATTCGTAGACGAGCACGCCGTCCTGATTGATGCCGGTATTGCGGCTGAAGATGAGACCCCATCCCGGCCGCGAGGTGACGCGCTTGTCGGCGAGCTCGGTCGCAAACGAGATCGTGTCGCCGGCATAGACCGGCCGGTGCCAGCGCAGATTGGTAAAGCCCGGCGAGGGGCCGGGCTGCGGCGCCGGTCCGCTCTCTTGCTCGGACGTGTCCGTGTATTTCTTGCGGCCTTCGACGAGATGCTTCATCCAGGCCGACGCCGTGTGCCAGCCTGATGCGGCGAGGCGGCCGAAGAGACTGCGCCGCGCCGCTTCTTCGTCGAGGTGGAAGGGCTGCGGATCATATTTTCGCGCAAAGTCGATGATGGCGTCCCGCGTGAATGTTTCTGCACCGAGCGCTGTCTTGGCTCCGACCTGCAAATCTTCGAACCACCCGGGCAAAGGCGGATGTTGCGGCGTCTCCGCCTCCGCCGGCCGAGCGGCATCTGCGCGCGTGCTTTGCGACGGCGGAGCGAAGCTTGCATTGGCGGCCTCGCGCCGCCGGATGATCTGCGTATGCTTTTGCGTCAGTACGACGTCGCCGGACTGGTTTTCAACCGTGCACGACATGGCGACGAGCCCGACTTTCGGCCGCGATTTCGATGCGCGCGTGTCGAGAATTTCGAGTCGTCCACTAAGCCGGTCATGGGGGCGCACCGGCTTTACCCAGCGCAACTCGTCGATACCCGGCGCGCCGAGAGACGCGGTATCTTTCAGCCAACTGTCGTAGTTCATGCGCATGATGACGCAGGCAGTGTGCCAACCCGATGCCGCCAGTCCGCCGAGCATCAGCTTCTTCGCCGCTTCCTCGTCTGTATGAAAGGGCTGCGCGTCGTAAACCGAGGCATAAGCGATGATCTCGTCCTTCGTGATCGTGCGCTTGGTCAGCGGCAGTATCTGACCTTTCGTGAAATCCTCGTAATAGCGCTCTGACATTCTGTGATCCGTCTTGTGCGAAGTGTTCTAGCGATGCTTCACGCGCTAACGGCGTTGCACGTAGCCGTCCGCTAACATCGATAAGATGAGCCGCGCAACCTGCACGTCGCCGCCCTCAGGACGGCCGGGCAGCGTCTTCGGATTCCAGGCATAGACGTCGAAATGCGCCCAGGCTTTGGCGCGCTCGACGAACCGCCGCAAGAAAAGCGCCGCGGTTATCGAGCCGGCAAACGGACCCGACGACACATTGACGAGATCGGAGATCCTGCCGTCGAGCAGCTTGTCGTAAGGGCTCCAGAGCGGCATGCGCCAGATGGGATCGTGCACTTTGCGGCCATGCTCCAGGCATGCGTCCGCAAGCGCGTCGTCGTCGCTGTACATCGGCGGCAGATCGGGACCGAGCGCGACGCGCGCCGCGCCCGTCAATGTAGCGAAATCGAAGAGAAGGTCGGGCTCGTCTTCGTCGGCGAGCGCCAGCGCGTCGGCGAGGATGAGTCTGCCTTCGGCGTCGGTGTTGCCGATCTCGACCGTCAGCCCCTTGCGGCTGCGATAGATGTCGCCCGGCCGAAACGCATTGCCGGCGATGGCGTTCTCGACGATCGGGATGATCACGCGCAGCCGCAGCGGCAGCTTCGCATCCATGATCATCGATGCAAGTGCGAGAGCGGTCGCGGCGCCGCCCATGTCCTTCTTCATGATGAGCATGCCGGCGCTCGGCTTGATGTCGAGCCCGCCGGTGTCGAAGCAGACGCCCTTGCCGACGAGCGTCACTTTCTGCGCGTCCTGCGCACCAAAATGAAAATCGACGATGCGCGGCGCTTCCGCCGACGCGCGGCCGACGGCATGTATCAGCGGAAAATTCTTGGCGAGCAGATCGTCGCCGCGAACGATCGTGCAGGAGCTGCCATGTTCGTCCGCAAGCGCGACGATCGCCTCTTCCAACGCTTGCGGCCCGAGATCATTTGTCGGCGTGTTGATGAGATCGCGTCCGCGCGCGACGGCCGCGGCGATGTATTGAAGCTGCTCGCGATCTACGTGGTCCGGCACAACCAGCCGCGGCTGTTCTTTGTCAGAGGATTTGTATTTGCCGAAGCGGTAGCTCGCGAGCAGAAACGCGAGCGCCGCCAGCGCCGCATCATGCGGCTCATTTGCGAAGCGATACGTGCCTGGCGGCAGACGCGTCGCAAGCTCGCCTGGCAGAAATGGATCGGCGCCCCGCGCACCGACGCTTGCCAGCGCGAAAAGCACGCGCGAGATCGCACCGTCGTCGCCAGGCACCAGCAGCATTCGTCCCGCCTTGGGCTCGAAGCCGCTCGCTCGGGCGAAATTGCGCGCGCGTTCCGGAAGCTCCGCTGCCTCGCTCGTCCAGGATTCACGCGTGACGAAATGAATGGGAACGGTGTCGGAGGCGGGTTCGGCAAACGCGAGGGACATCGGCGCTCCAGGAGGGCGTTAACCACGGGTTAGGGTTAACGCTTTATTGCTGGGCCATATCATTGGCAAAGCCCGGACGCACTCTCCCGTGACCCAAGGCAAGCTTCCCCGTCCCATCCACGCGCTCCTGCCGCTCGCCGCGGTTTTGGCAACCTCCCTCGCGCTCGCTGGCTGCAACAGCGTTCGCGACATGTCGAATTCAATCGGCATCAACGAAAGCACGGAGCTGCCGCGCGGTGAAGCCGCTCTCAACCGCTTCGCCGAGGATTGGGGGCAGCGCTACGACCGCAATCCCAAGGACAAAAAGGCCGCGATGACCTATGCGAGCGCGCTTCGGGCGCTCGGCCAGCACGCGCAGGCTGCGGCCGTCCTGCAGAGCATCGCGGCGCGCAACCCGCAAGATCGCGAAATCCTCGGCGCCTACGGCAAGTCGCTCGCCGACGCCGGACGCTTGAAAGAGGCCGCGGCGGTTCTTGCCAACGCGCATACGCCGGAGCGGCCGAACTGGTCGATTCTCTCGGCGCAAGGCTCCGTCGCCGATCAGCTCGGCGAGCACGATGAAGCGCAAAATTATTACAAGGCCGCGATTCGCATACGGCCCGATGAGCCGAGCGTCATGTCCAATCTCGGCTTGTCCTATGCGCTGAGCAAGCGTTTGCCGCTGGCCGAGGAGACGCTGCGCGATGCCGCGAACAACCCTAAAGCCGATATGCGCGTGCGCCAGAATCTCGCGCTCGTTCTCGCGCTCGAGGGCAAGTTCGGCGAAGCCGAGGATTGGTCGCGCCGCGATCTCGCCCCGATCGATGCCGCCGCGAATGTCGCCTCGATCCGCAAGATGATCGCGCAATCGAACACGTGGCGCGATCTGCAAAAGCTCGATCGTCAGGCACAGCGCCGCGATCCCGCCAAGAACATGACGGCCGTCGCGGCGACGCGGCCGGTGACACAGGAAATCCCGGCGAGCTTGGCGAACGCGGAGTAGTCCGCTTAGTGTCCCTCGAACGCGATTAGCGTTCGCACCGGCACGCCGAGCGCCTCGATCCTCTTGGCGCCGCCAAGATCCGGCAGATCGATGACGAAGCAGGCGACGAGAATTTCGGCGCCGAGCTGTTTCAATAATTTCACCGCCGCCTCCGCGGTGCCGCCGGTCGCGACGAGATCGTCGACGAGCACGACGCGTTCGCCAGGGGTGACCGCGTCGGCATGCATTTCCATCTCGTCGATGCCGTATTCCAAGGAATAGCCGATCGACACTTTGGCGTGCGGCAGCTTGCCCTTCTTGCGGATCGGCACGAAGCCGGCGGAAAGCTGATGCGCGATCGCGCCGCCGAGAATGAAGCCGCGCGCCTCGATGCCGGCGACCTTGTCGATCTTCGTGCCCGCCCACGGGTGCACAAGCGCGTCGACGGCGCGGCGAAAGGCGCGGGCATCGCCGAGCAGCGTCGTGATGTCACGAAACAGGATGCCCGGCTTCGGATGATCCGGGATCGTGCGGATCGCGGCGTGAAGATCGTCTTCAAGCGTCATCCAAACCTCGAAAGCAAATCAAGCCGGCGCGCCGCCGCCAAACGTCCACAGCTTGTTGGCGAGGAAATTCCAGAACATCACGATGCCCGTCGTCAAGACTTGCGCCGGCAGATACGGCGCGCCGAGCCTCTCGACAAGGATATGCATGATGATCCAGGTCAACGTGAAGCCGATGGCGGAGACGATGGCAAAGCGCCAGGTCGCCTCTTCATGCGGCCGGTCGCTCGCGAATGTGTGCCGGCGATTGAGGATGTAAGAGACGAAACCGCCGCAGGTGAAGCCGACGAGCGTCGATGGCACCGGCCGCCAATGCGCGCCTTCAACGAGGATGAACAGCGTGCCGTAATGCATGCAGGCGGCAATCAGCCCGACGATGATAAAGGTCGAGAATTCCCGGCGAATCGATCTCATTCGCGCGCGCCTACGCGATTTACGTCCTTGAAACCCGCCGCTTCCATCGCGAGGTGTATCTTGCTTTGAAAATGCGCGTCGTCGCCTTTGACGAGAAGCGGCATTTCGTCGGCTGTGGCCTTCGATAGCGCTTCGACCCACGGCTCTTCGCTTTTGGCAAAATCGTTCAAGACATAGGAATGGACGAGCGCCTTGTCGCCGGGATGACCAATGCCGAGGCGCACGCGCTTATAATCGTTGCCCATATGAGCGGTGATCGAGCGCAATCCGTTATGTCCGGCATTGCCGCCGCCGATCTTCACGCGAAGTTTCCCCGGCGCGAGATCGAGCTCGTCGTGAAAGACGATGATGTCCTCGAGCGGCACCTTGTAGAAGCGTGCCGCTTCCTGCACGGCGCGCCCGGATTCGTTCATGAATGTCTGCGGCTCGATGAGCACGATGCGCTCGCCGGCAATCTGGCCCTCGCTCGCGCGCGATTGGAAACGCGCGCGAAACGGCGCGAAGGCGTAGCGCCGCGCCGCCGCCTCGACGGCCATGAACCCGATATTGTGGCGATTGCGCGCGTGACGCGCGCCGGGATTGCCGAGGCCGACGAAGAGCAGCATGGCGCTCACATTCCCGGACGCCCACGCAGCCAAGTATACGCAGGCTGCGTAAACTTGCCCGCGCTGGGCGATCCGGGACCCAGCGGGTTGGAAAGCGATGTCTGGACCCCGGATCGCATTCCGCTTTGCTTCATGCGTCCGGGGAAGCGGGCAGACTTGCCGACGGCTACTTCTTCTTCTCGTCCTTGGCCGGCGCGGCCTTCGCGCCCGCAGCCGGCGCAGCACCAGCGGCGGCAGCAGGTGCCGCTCCCGCAGCCGGCGCGGTGGCGGCGGCGCCTGGCGCAGCCGCGGCAGCTCCCGCCGCAGGCGTCGTGGTCTCTTCAGCCCGCGCGCTCGGCGGCGCCAATGTCACGATGGTGAAGTCGCGGTCGCGGATGGTCGGGGTGCAGCTCTCGGGCAGCTTGATCGCGGAGATGTGCAGCGAATCGTTGAAGTCGAGGCCGGTGAGATCGGCGGTGAGCGAGCTCGGAATGTTGTCGGCCGGCACCATCATCTGCACGGTGTGGCGCACGATATTCAGCGAGCCGCCGCGCTTCAGGCCGGGCGCCGCCTCCTGGTTGATGAAGTGGACCGGCACATCGACGCG
Organism: Methylobacteriaceae bacterium; assembly: GCA_019242655.1. GTDB lineage: Bacteria > Pseudomonadota > Alphaproteobacteria > Rhizobiales > Beijerinckiaceae > JAFASC01. The sequence goes on along the minus strand of JAFAVH010000175.1, from coordinate 503 downwards.
GATGCGGGTCCCAGGCTTCAGCCGCAGGAAATCCACATGCAGCGGCGTGTCCTTCACGACGTCGAGCTGATAGTCGCGCGGGATCGCCCGCTGCTTCTTGCCCTCAACCTCGATCTCGAAGATCGTCGTTAGGAATTTGCCTTGATAAATCAGCTGGTTGAGCGTCTTGTGATCGAGCGAGATCGGCTGCGGCGGTTCGCCCCCGCCATAGATGACGCCCGGGATACGACCTTCACGGCGAACGCTGCGGGCGGCCCCCTTGCCGCTCCCGCCACGCACCGCGGCCGCGAGTTGCTTTGCCTCGGCCATTGCGATGTCCTTCTTGGGAATGGTGCGTCCTCGCCTCCAGGGGTGTCGGAAACGGACGCGGGCGGCTTATAGCGGACCCGAAGCGGATTTTGCAAATGTATCCAAAGGCGAGGCTTGACGCGCTGACTGACGGCATTTTTGCCGTCGCCATGACGTTGCTTGTGCTGGAGCTGCGGGTGCCGGAGCAGGAGCTC
>JAFAVH010000119.1 GCA_019242655.1 Methylobacteriaceae bacterium | reverse complement strand
GCAGAAAGGCGGCTCGGTTCTGCTCGAGCCGATCATGAAGGTCGAGGTCGTGACGCCGGAAGAATATACCGGCTCCGTCATCGGCGACTTGAATTCGCGCCGCGGTCATATCCAAGGCCAGGACGTTCGCGGCAACGCTAACGTCATCAACGCAATGGTGCCGCTCGCCAATATGTTCGGCTACGTCAATCAGCTGCGCTCCTTTAGCCAAGGCCGCGCTGTCTTTACGATGCAGTTCGATCATTACGAGCAGGTGCCTGCAAACGAGGCGGCGAAAGTTCAGGCGAAATACGCCTGAGCGGAACTGAACACAGACAACACTGACACGAGTTCCCTAAGGAGAGTGTGGCTATGGCCAAGGAAAAATTCTCGCGCAACAAACCCCATTGCAACATCGGAACCATCGGTCACGTCGACCATGGCAAGACGTCGCTAACGGCGGCGATCACGAAGGTGCTGGCGGAAACCGGCGGCGCGACGTTCACGGCCTATGATCAGATCGACAAGGCGCCGGAAGAGAAGGCGCGCGGCATCACGATTTCCACCGCCCATGTCGAGTACGAGACGAAGAAGCGCCATTACGCGCATGTCGATTGCCCCGGCCACGCCGACTATGTGAAGAACATGATCACCGGCGCCGCGCAGATGGACGGCGCGATCCTCGTCGTCTCCGCCGCCGATGGCCCGATGCCGCAGACGCGCGAGCACATCCTGCTTGCACGTCAGGTCGGCGTGCCGGCCCTCGTCGTCTACATGAACAAGGTCGACATGGTCGACGATCCCGAGCTGCTCGAGCTCGTCGAGCTCGAAGTGCGCGAGCTTCTGTCGAAGTACGAATTTCCCGGCGATGATATTCCGATCATCAAGGGCTCGGCGCTTTGCGCGCTCGAAAATCGCGAGCCGCAGATCGGACATGACTCCGTGATGAAGCTCATGGACGCGGTCGACGAGTATATTCCGCAGCCGGAGCGTCCGAAGGATCAGCCCTTCCTGATGCCGGTCGAAGACGTGTTCTCGATTTCCGGCCGCGGCACGGTCGTCACCGGCCGTATCGAGCGCGGCGTCATCAAGGTCGGCGAGGAAATCGAGATCGTCGGCCTGCGTCCGACTTTGAAGACGACCGTCACCGGCGTCGAAATGTTCCGCAAGTTGCTCGATCAGGGTGAGGCGGGCGACAATGTCGGCTGCCTCCTGCGCGGCACGAAGCGCGAGGAGGTCGAGCGCGGCCAGGTTCTCTGCAAGCCGGGCTCGGTGAAGCCGCACACGAAGTTCAAGGCCGAGGCCTACATCCTGACGAAGGAAGAGGGCGGCCGCCACACGCCGTTCTTCACCAACTACCGCCCGCAATTCTATTTCCGTACGACCGACGTGACCGGCATCGTCACGCTGCCGGAAGGCACGGAGATGGTGATGCCGGGCGATAACGTCTCCCTCGACGTATCGCTCATCGTGCCGATCGCGATGGAAGAGAAGCTGCGTTTCGCCATCCGCGAAGGCGGCCGCACCGTCGGTTCGGGCGTCGTCACCAGCATCATCGAGTAAGCAAGTAGCGAAACAGCGAATAGCGACGAGCCTCTCCTCGCTGTTCGCCACTCACTATTCGCTCGAAAGAAAGACGCGCACATTATGAACGGCCAGAACATCCGCATCCGCCTCAAGGCGTTCGATCACCGGATCCTCGACACGTCGACGAAGGAGATCGTCTCGACGGCGAAGCGGACGGGTGCGCAGGTGCGCGGGCCGATCCCGCTGCCGACGCGCGTCGAAAAATTTACGGTCAACCGCTCGCCGCACGTCGATAAGAAGTCGCGCGAGCAGTTCGAAATCAGGACGCACAAGCGCGTTCTCGACATTGTCGATCCGACTCCGCAAACGGTCGATGCTTTGATGAAGCTCGATCTTGCCGCCGGTGTCGACGTCGAGATCAAGCTCTAAGCCGGAATCATTCGCCTGACGGCGGAAGGAATAATGTTCATGCGATCAGGTGTCATCGCACAGAAAGTCGGCATGACCCGCGTCTTTACGGACGCCGGCGAGCACGTGCCGGTCACGGTGCTGAAGCTCGACGGCTGTCAGGTCGTTGCGCACCGCACGCAGGAGAAGAACGGCTACAATGCCGTGCAGCTCGGCATCGGACGCGCGAAGGTGAAGAACGTCTCGAAGGCAGAGCGCGGCCGCTTTGCCGTGGCGAAGGTCGAACCGACGATGAAGATCGCCGAGTTCCGCGTCGATGCAGACGGGCTGATCCCGGTCGGCGCCGAGATCACCGCCGATCACTTCATTCCCGGTCAATTCGTCGACGTCACCGGTACGACGATCGGCAAAGGCTTCGCGGGTCCAATGAAGCGCTGGAATTTCGGTGGCCTGCGCGCCTCGCACGGTGTGTCGATCTCGCATCGCTCGCACGGTTCGACCGGCGGCCGTCAGGATCCGGGCAAGACCTTCAAGAACAAGAAAATGGCGGGACATATGGGTGTCGAGCGCGTGACGACGCAGAACCTGCGCGTCGTGCAAACCGACGTCTCGCGCGGTTTAATCCTGGTCGAAGGCGCCGTGCCCGGACATCGCGGCGGCTGGATTTATGTGCGCGATGCGGTGAAGCGCGCGTTGCCGAAAGATGCGCCGCAGCCGGGCAAGTTCCGCGTGCGCGGTGACGGTGCCGGGAGCAATGCGCAATCCGAAGCACCTGCCGACGCACCTGCGCAAGAAAAGCAGGAGGGCTGATCCCGTGAAGATCGACATCACGTCGCTTGACGGCAAATCGGCCGGCGACATCGAGCTTAACGACGAAATTTTCGGCCTCGAGCCGCGCATGGATTTGATCCATCGCATGGTGCGCTATCAGCTCGCCAAGCGCCGCGCCGGCACGCACGCGGTGAAGAACCGCGCCGACATCTGGCGCACAGGCAAGAAAATGTACAAGCAGAAGGGCACCGGCGGCGCCCGTCACGGCTCCGCCCGCGTGCCGCAGTTCTGCGGCGGCGGTCGCGCCTTCGGTCCGCTCGTGCGCGAGCATGCGCACGATTTGCCGAAGAAGGTGCGCGCGCTTGCCCTGAAACATGCGCTTTCCGCAAAGGCGAAAGACGGCGGCATCATCGTCTGGGACAAGGCTGATCTCGGCGAAGTCAAGACGAAGGCGCTCAAGACCTCGTTCGCCAAGATCGGTTTGACGAGCGCCCTGATCGTCGATGGTGCGGCGCCGCAGCAGAGCTTCACGCGCGCGGCGCGCAACATCCCGCATGTGGATGTGCTGTCGGTCGAAGGCATCAACGTCTACGACATTCTGCGCCGCGACAAGCTCGTGCTGACGCGCGCTGCCGTCGATGCGCTGGAGGCGCGCTTCAAATGAGGAAGGATGTCCGTCATTACGACGTGATCGTCTCGCCGGTGATTACCGAGAAGGCGACCAACGCGTCGGAAGAGAACAAAGTGATCTTCAAGGTCCGCAGGGACGCGACGAAGCCGCAGATCAAGGCGGCGGTCGAGGGCTTGTTCGACGTCAAGGTCGAGGCGGTGAACACGCTCTTGCGCAAAGGCAAGCGCAAGACGTTTCGCGGCCGCCGCGGTCAGCAGTCGGACGTGAAGAAAGCGATGGTCACCCTCGCCGAGGGTAGCCGCATCGATGTCACGACGGGTCTGTGAGCGGGTAGGAAAGAACGATGGCACTCAAGACCTACAAGCCCGTCACGCCGAGCCTTCGCCAGCTCGTCATCGTTGACCGCAGCGACCTTTATAAGGGCAAGCCGGTCAAGACGCTGACCGAAGGCAAGACGTCGTCGGGCGGACGCAACAATAACGGCCGCGTGACCGTGCGCTTCCGCGGCGGCGGCCACAAGCAGACCTATCGCATTGTCGACTTCAAGCGGCGCAAGCTGAACGTCACGGCGAAAATCGAGCGGCTCGAATACGATCCGAACCGCTCGGCCTTCATCGCGCTGATCCGCTACGCCGATGGCGAGCTCGCCTACATCCTTGCGCCGCAGCGCGTGTCGGTCGGCGACGAGGTCGTTTCCGGCAATCAGGTCGACGTGAAGCCCGGCAACGCGATGCCGATGTCGAACATGCCGGTCGGCACGATCGTGCACAATGTCGAGATGAAGATTGGCAAGGGCGGCTCGTTGGCGCGCTCCGCCGGCACCTATGCGCAGATCGTCGGCCGCGATCAGGGTTACGTTACGCTGCGTCTGAATTCTGGCGAGCAGCGGCTGGTGCATGGTCAGTGTTTTGCGACCGTCGGCGCGGTGTCGAACCCCGATCACATGAACACGTCGATCGGCAAAGCCGGCCGCTCGCGTTGGCTCGGCCGGCGCCCGCACAATCGCGGCGTGACGATGAACCCGATCGATCACCCGCATGGCGGCGGCGAAGGCCGCACCTCCGGCGGCCGTCATCCGGTGACGCCGTGGGGCAAGCCGACCAAGGGCAAGAAGACCCGCAAGAACAAGTCCACCACGAAATTCATCGTGTCCTCGCGGCACGTGCGCAAGAAGGGCTGATCAAATGGCTCGCTCGATTTGGAAGGGTCCGTTCGTTGACGGTTATCTGCTCAAGAAGGCAGATGCGTCGCGCGCGTCGGGCCGTTCGGAAGTGATCAAGATGTGGAGCCGCCGCTCGACGATCCTGCCGCAATTCGTCGGCCTGACGTTCGGCGTCCATAACGGTCACAAGCACATTCCCGTGAACGTGTCGGAAGACATGATCGGCCACAAGTTCGGCGAGTTCGCACCGACCCGCACGTTCCATGGCCACGCGTCGGACAAGAAGGCGAAGAGGACCTGATATGTCCAAGGCGAAGAACGAGCGCGGGCTCGCCGACAACGAGGCCAAAGCGGTGGCGCGCATGCTGCGCATCAGCCCGCAAAAGCTGAACCTTCTTGCCCAGTTGATCCGCGGCAAGAAGGTCGAGCGCGCGCTGGCGGATCTGGAATTTTCGCGCAAGCGCATCGCGATCGACGTGAAGAAGGCGCTCGAAAGCGCGATCGCCAACGCGGAGAATAATCACAGCCTCGACGTCGACGATCTCGTCGTCGCCG
>JAFAVH010000293.1 GCA_019242655.1 Methylobacteriaceae bacterium | reverse complement strand
CAACCGCGTCGGCGTCGGCACCCGGGTGAAGGTACTTCTTTAATCAGTCACGCGCATCTTGCGAGGCGGGTTACGGCCGCCTCGTAAGGCGCAGCCTGCCTGACCTCCAGTAGACTTAACGCGGGCCCGAGTATGGCCCGCGTTTTTTATTTCCGGAGAACAGCGGACAGAAGCCGGATGCGACTAGCGCGGCTCAATGGTCACACCCTGCGGAGTGCCGGTGGGGGTCGTCGAAGTGCTCGTGCCCGCGCCCGCGCCGGTATTGGTGCCGGCGGCCGCCGTCTCGCCCGGCGTCCTGACCACCGTCCTGTGCCGGTGCTTATGCACGTGCGCGAAAAGCTGCTCCCAGCTATCTCCGCCGCCGAAACTCGCCGTCGTGGTGCGAGCGAGAGCCGGCGCGCTCACGAGCGCGAGGGCGGCAAGCGCCGCGACGGCAGGTGCAACTCTTTTCATGAGGCAAACCCTCATTTTGCAAAATGCGTTCAGGCCGTTGAAGACGTCGCAAGCACCCTGGTTTCACGTGCCGACGCCGGCGAAGCCCGTTTATGCGTTTTCGCTTCGCGCGCCGTGAATCGAACCGGCGGGATTTAAGGTTGAGAACAAGATAAAATCCGGACAAGTTTTGCATTAACGCGGAGGTTCACATGCGCCTCAAGATTCCGGTTCTTCTCGGCTCCGTGCGGCGCGATCGCATGGGGATTCGCGCCGCACGGCTCATGATGCGCACGCTCGGGGAGCGCAATCACGACGCAACGCTCGTCGACGCGATGGAGCTGCAATTGCCGCTCCTCGACCGCATGTACAAGGAGCATCCCGAAGGCCAGGCGCCAGCGAATTTGGAGAAGCTGGCTGCGCTCTATCGCGCCGCCGACGGGTTCATCATCGTGTCCGGCGAATACAATAACGGCATTCCGCCGGCGATGAAAAACATGCTCGATTATTTCCTCGAAGAATATTTTTGGCGCCCCTCCGGCATCGTGTGTTACTCGCAAGGACAATTCGGCGGCGTGCGCGCGGCGATGCAGCTTCGCATGACGCTTGCCGAGCTCGGCATGTCGAGCGTGCCGTCGCTAATGCCGATCCCCTCGATTCAGAACGCGCTCAGCGAAGACGGCGCGCCCGCGAACGAACGGCTGACGACGTCGCTGGCGCGCTTTCTCGACGAGTTCGAATGGTACGCCCGCGCTTTGAAGGCGGAACGCGAGAAGGGCGTGCCGAGATAATCTTCTCGGACGACAAAGAAAAAAGACCCGTCCTGCAAAGGACGGATCTTCCCAGAAAGACGCGCGTACCTCTGTAGTCTTGCGCTACGCGGCTCCCATCAATGATGGTCGAGCACGCCTTTGAAGCCGTTGACGATCGCGTCGTGGAAGCGAAGCAGCCACTCCTCGGATTCCGCGGCGCGCGCATTGGCCGCGTCCGCCCGTTTTTCCGCGGTCTGCAGCCGCAGCTCCAAGCCTTTCACTTGCTCTGCGTAGTATTGATTGAGCTGCTGCGAATATCGCTCGGCCGTGGAGGCGCGCTCTTCGGCGAGCCTCACCGCTTCGCAAGCCTCGTTGACGAGATCGATCGCCGATGACCAATCGCGCTTTTGCAGCTGCTTATCCTCGCGGGTGGGATCGGCGCCCATACCCGTGCTGGCGCCCGCACTCGTGCCGGCACCCGACAAAACCAGTCTGAGCACCTTCTCCGCTTCCGCGCTCGCTTCGGAGTTCGGCTTTTCGGGATGAGGAAGTTCCGCGGACAGCTTTTGAGTTTCCATTAATGACGCTCCCATCTCTTAGCGTTCCGATGCCTTGAGCACCCGAACATTGCTCTCGTGTTCCTCGTCTTCCGAACTGGCGTCGACGATCTTTCGCTCTTCGGCCGCTTCCCGGCTTGCGGAAAGCTCGGGGGTGAAACTCGTCCTGTTCCTCTTAAGAGCGGCGATCTGGTCCATAAGCTTTTCGCGGCTCGAGCGCGCAATGCTGAGAGCGCCTTGGACGAGCGCACGCTCCGCCTTTTCGTTTTGCAACTGCTCGATCAGCTTACGGTTGGCATTTTCAAGCGCCGCATGCTCTTCCTCTGAGCGCGACGTCAAGGTCGCGATCTGATCGGAAAGCGCGGCCGCGCGAGAATTGGACTGCTCTACATGGGCGTCTTTGGCGACCATCGCGCGTTCGAGCATGTCGCATCGCGCCGTCAACTCGCGCAGCTTACCCTCCGCTGCCGTGGAATCCGCTCTCGACTGGCGCGCGTCATCTTGGACCAAGGCGAGCCGTCGTTCTGCGGCGGCCCTAGCTTCCATTGCATCCTTGGCGAGCTTGTCGGCGCGAAGCAACTCGTCGCTCTTCTCGCGGCCGACCTGGCGCGCCTGCTCCAACAATTTGATCGTTGTGCCGTGCCGTGTGTTCAAACTATCGAGCTGTCGTGCGATCGTTCCGCGCTCGGCATCCCAAGCCGCCGCTTCCTGAGCGCGCGCTTGCTCGATGGATAATCTGTGATCGCGATCGGTCGCGAGCTTGCTCTCCAAGCTGCCGATCACCAGGCTCGCGTCGTTGACCTGCGCCTCGAGATCGGCAATCCGGCGCCGCGCAGACAACATTTGCGGCGACAATTGCTCCACCGCATCCTGAACGCGCGCCAGTTCGGCTATCAGCGTTTCCTTGCTGTCTGCGAGGTCGGACGCGCGAGCCTGCTCGGCGGCAAGCTTCTGTTCCGCTGTCAGCAAGGCTGCCGCGTGGGTGTCGGCAAGCTGCGTCAGGGATTCGTTGCGATCCGACTGTGTCGCCAATTGCTGCGCAAGATAAGCAGCGTTCGAGCGATGCTCATGCAGCGAATCCTCGAGCGTCCGTATACGCTGTTCCGTGGAACTTGCCGCTTCTTCCAGGGCTGCAAGCTGCTTTTGAGCGGCCGCGAAGTCGCCGCGAACGCGCGCGGATACGCTTCTCTCTTCCGCAAGATCCCGTCGGAGACCTCTGAGATCGTCGCGCTCCTTGCGCAGGAGCGCTTCGAGCTCGAGGACACGCGTTTGCGCTTCCTCATGCGTTCGCACGAAGTCCGAAATCGGCTGCACAATCGAGGTAAAGTCATCGCGCAGCGTCTGCATCTCGTTTAGACGGCTGGCGAGGAAAGCCATCTGCTCGCCGACCTTCTCGCCGACCCGGCCCATACGGTCGAACGGAGATGCTTCCAAAGCGCTATTTGCTTGCGGTGCCGGCGCTGCCGGCTGGGGAGGGGCCGCGGACGGCTCGCCCGCCGGCTGCGCGAAGCCCAACCTCGATAAAAACGATGCCGTTGCCATCAGTCTTGCTCCCAGCTGGAGCCGTCTGACGATAGATGCGCGCGATTTGATGACCGGACTGAGATCGGTTTGAGGCCGTTCGGCGACGGAATCCCAAGCAGCCGGTCGGAGAGACCGTGTGAGATGGCAAGCTGCAGCGCCGCCAACTGCGCCTCCGCACGCGCCGCACGAAGAGCTTGGCGTTCGGCGTGTTCCAGTTCGGACGCCAGCCGATCGGCCTTCTCCTCGCTCTCGCGCAATTGCTCCTGAAGATCCGCGACCAGCAGTCCGACCGCGGCGACCTGCTGGCGGGCCGCCATCAGCACCGAATTCACGTTCCGCTGCGCCTGCGCCTGCGCCCTCACCGAAGCCATCTCCCCAGAGGCCCGTTCGATCAGATCAAAGGCAAGCCTGAGATCGATCGGTCGAAGGGCCGGCTCGTTACCGTCGGCTGGCTCCAGAGGCGGCGCCGGCGGTGTCCCGGGCGAATCGTGCGAGCGGGCCTCCTCGAGCCCCACTATCTGTCGCACTTTCGACCGTATGGTCATACGCAAAACTCACATGAGACACGATCAAGCGGCGTTCCGCGTCGGGGCGCTGACCTCCCCAACTGTGCCGAACGCGCTTTCTATACTGCTGGTCAATGCGTCAAGGTTGCCGGTGGTGCTTGCAAGCGCGTGCTGGAGCTGGCTTGCATGTTCTTCGGCCCCGGCCGCCCTGGCCTCGGCCTCGTTGGCGCGCTGCGCTTCGGCAGCGACACCCTCCTCCAATTCCAAGCAGCGGGCACTCGCGTGCTGCAATTGCGCGGACATTTCCGAAAGCTTGCTCTGCGCATTATACAGCGCGTCCTCCAGCTCCCGGACGCGCTTCGTGCAGTTGTGGAGAAGATTCCCGGCTTTCTGTATGCGGCCGATATAGGTCGCGATATCGCCGGGTTGCGGGGCTGCACCGTTTTGCACCGCCGCCCCGCCATCGGCACCTGAACTCAGATGCCGGTTCAGCTCCGAGACCATGCTTTGGTGCAGATTCCGAAGCGCTTCTGGAACAGGGTGAGCGGCAGCCGGTTTCATGACCTTTACACCCATCGGAGCCATCCCAAAATATCCATCATTTCAGGCAGTTGGCGACTCGCATCACTTTGCGACACCTTACTAAAGGCTTAAGCAGAGCACAGCAAAATATCGGCCAATCCACCGGAAAGTAGACGTATGTAGCAAAACAGCAACGTTTGCTCCCGCGGCTGTCACTGTGAGGTCACACGCTCATCCGCATGTTATCCGATGCGGCGCAGCCTTTTGCGACCGAAACCTGCCGCCGTGGGTTCGGGTGTGGATTGAACCTGCTTGGCGTCGACCCTCTGAAGCCAATCTTGGATTTCCTCGAACGTCGGGGCGTCCTTTTGTTGCGTATCGGCAACCGGCTCCGCCGCGCGGGGTGAGTCGGGATTCGCCGGGTCCGCCAAAACTT
>JAFAVH010000013.1 GCA_019242655.1 Methylobacteriaceae bacterium | reverse complement strand
GAGCGGCTATACGATCGGCGACCGCGTGCTGCGGCCGGCCAAGGTCGGGGTATCGAAAGGTGGGCCGAAGGCTTAGGCCGGCCGGGTCACGCGCCGCAGCGTCAGATTAAAGCGGCCGCGTTCCGGAAGCAGCGTCGAAGTGCCAGGAATAACGCGGTCGACGCCATGAAAAGCGAGGCGTGCGGGACCGCCGAGAACGAGTGCGTCGCCTGACAAAAGCTTGATCGAGCGCGTCGGCCCGCCGCGCGTTGTTCCGCCAAAGCGAAAAAGGCATGTGTCGCCGAGCGAGAGCGACACGACAGGCGCGGCGAAATCGGCTTCATCGCGATCCTGATGCAGGCTCATCCGCGCGGCAGACGCATAATAGTTGATGAGGCACGCTTCGGGCGGATGCGCGTACTTGCCGACGTCACCCCACGCAGCGAGAATCTCCGGCGGAAATCGCGGCCACGGCTCACCGGTTTCCGGATGCGTCGCTTGATACCGATAGCCGCGCTCCTGATCCGACACCCAGCCGAGCGGACCGCAATTGGTCATGCGCACGGAAAACGCTTTGCCCGTTCGCGGCATGCGCGGCGTGAACAAAGGTGCGGCGCGGATGATGTCGCGGAGATGCGCGAGTAGATTTTCTTGCGCCACGCGGTCGAAATATTCGGGATAGTAGATCAGACCGGACGCAAGCTCGATCATACGGGCTACGCCAGCACCTCTTTCGATTCCACCGTCGAATCCGCCTTCAGCCGGTAGACCAGCGGCACGCCTGTCGCGAGTTCCATGCTTGGAATGGTCTTCGGCGTCAGTTGGTCGAGCACCATGACCAGTGCGCGCAGTGAATTGCCATGCGCCGAGACAAGCACCCGCTCACCACGCAGCACACGCGGGAGAATCTGCTGGCAGTAATACGGCAATGTGCGCGCAACCGTATCTTTCAGGCTTTCACCGCCTGGCGGAGAGACATCATAGGAACGGCGCCAGATATGCACCTGCTCCTCGCCCCACTTCTTGCGTGTTTCGTCTTTATTGAGGCCGGAGAGATCGCCGTAATCGCGCTCGTTTAGCGCCTGATCGGCGATGGTTGGCAGATTTGGTTGGCCGATTTCTTCGAGGATCAGCTTCAACGTGGTCTGCGCGCGGATGAGCGCGGAGGTAAAAGCACAATCGAATGTGAGTCCCATCCCTTTTAGTTTGCGCGCGCCCTCGCGTGCCTCTTCGATCCCCTTCGGCGTGAGGTCCGGATCTTTCCAACCGGTGAACAGATTCTTCAAGTTCCAGTCGCTTTGACCATGACGCACGAGCACGAGCAGGTGGTCCATTCATCTCTCCGGTTTGATCAGTTGAGTCCGAGCACGTCGGCCATCGAATATTGTCCGGGCTTCTTGCCGCGTCCCCACAAAGCGGCGCGGATTGCGCCGCGCGCGAAGATGGCGCGGTCCTCGGCGCGATGAGTCAACTCAAGACGCTCGCTGGTGCCGGCGAAAATCACGCTGTGATCGCCGACGACACTGCCGCCGCGCAACGTGGCAAAGCCGATGTCGCCTTCCCGGCGCGCGCCGGTATGGCCGTCGCGGCTGCGCACCGAGCGTTCGGCAAGCGCGATGTTACGGCCGCGCGCGGCGGCCTCGCCGAGCAAAAGCGCCGTTCCGGAGGGCGCATCGACCTTCATCTTGTGGTGCATTTCCAAAATCTCGATGTCCCAGTCCGACCCGAGGGCCGTTGCTGCGCGCTCGACAAGCGCCGCGAGGAGATTGACGCCGAGACTCATATTGCCGGAGCGCACGATCACCGCATGGCGCGCGGCAGCATCGATCTTCTTCAGATCGTCCGCTGACAATCCCGTCGTGCCGATGACATGGACGATCCGCGCCTGTGCCGCGAGCGCGGCAAGCTCGATGCTGGCGGCAGGCGCGGTGAAATCGAGGATGCCGTCGGAATTGACGACCGCCTGCAGCGGATCGTCCGATATCGCGACACCGAGCGGAGCTACGCCAGCAAGCGTGCCCGCGTCTTTCCCCAACGCGTCACTGCCCTGGCGCTCCAGCGCCGCGGCGACCGACACGCCCAGCATTTCCGAGATCGTGCGCACAAGCATCCGGCCCATGCGGCCGGCCGCGCCCATGACGACGAGCCGCATGTCCGACATAGACCCCTCCCCGCGAGGTGGCTCTATAACCGCCGCTTTGCGCTAAAGAAAGCCTTCGCGCCTACATCGTGGCGCCGATCGTCCACGGGACGAATTCGGCATCGCCGTAACCGAGAAGCTCGGACTTGGTATGCGCGCCCGAGGCGACGTCGAGCAGCCGCGCGAAAATCTCGTCGCCCTTGTCTTCGATCGAGACGCCATCGAGCACTTCGCCGCAATCGATATCCATGTCGTCGATCATCTTGGCGTAGACGTCGGAATTGGTTGCAAGCTTCAAAGACGGCACCGGCTTGCAGCCATAGGCCGAGCCGCGGCCGGTCGTGAAGGCAAGCACGTTGGCGCCGCCCGCTACTTGTCCCGTCGCGGAGACAGGGTCGTAGCCGGGCGTATCCATGAAGACAAAGCCTTTCGTCGTTACCGGTTCTGCGTAGTGGAAGACGCCCGTCAGTGTGGTCGTGCCGCCCTTCGCCGCCGCGCCAAGCGATTTCTCCAGGATCGTCGTGAGACCGCCGGCTTTGTTGCCGGGAGAAGGATTGTTGTTCATCTCCATGCGATTGCGCGCGGTATAGTCCTCCCACCATTTGATCATGCCGACGAGCTTTTCACCGGTTTCGCGATTCAGCGCACGGCGTGTGAGCAAGTGCTCGGCGCCGTAGATTTCCGGCGTTTCGGACAGAATCGCTGTGCCGCCGTGATGCACGAGCTTGTCGACGGCAGCACCAAGCGCCGGGTTGGCGGTGATGCCGGAATAGCCGTCGGAGCCGCCGCACTGCAAAGCGAGCGTCAGCTCCGACGCCAAGCACGTTTCGCGCCGCGCTTTATCGACCAATGGCAGCATGTCGTGGATTGCGCCGACGCCGGCCATGACCGTCTTCTTGGTGCCGCCGGTCTCCTGGATCGTCATGGAGCGGAAGGTGGTAGATTCCTTTAGGCCATACGCTTCCTTCCAGCGCGCGATCTGAAAGCCTTCGCACCCCAAGCCGACCATGACGACGCCACCGACATTCGGATTGGTCGCGTAGCCCCATTGCGTGCGTTTCAGGACTTCATAACCCTCGCCCTTGATGTCGAGCGCGCAACCGCCGCCGTGAACGAGTGGGATCACGCCATCGATATTTGGATAATCCTGCAAAACGCCGGAGCGCTGCACCTCCTCGGCCATGAAGCGAGCGACCGAGGCGGAGCAATTCACGCTCGTCAGGATGGCGATGTAATTACGCGTGCCGACCTTGTCGCCATCGCGGCGGAAACCCTCGAATGTCGCGCGCGCTTCCTCCGGCAGCACCTCTTCGTTGCGCGCATCCTGCGCAAAGGCGTAATCGCGGGCGAAATCGTGCATTTCGACATTATGTTCATGCACCCAATCGCCTGGCGCGATCGGCTGCGCGGCAAAGCCGATGATCTGCCCAAATTTTCGGACGGGCTCGCCTACGGCGATCGGCAAAATCGCCATCTTGTGCCCTTTCGGCACGCGCGCCTGGGCTTGAATGTCGGCGGCGATCGCACCTGCCGCGATCGCGTCCACGGCAACGACAATATTGTCTCGCGCATTAAGACGCAGCGTGCGGGGATTTGTCACTCGCTACTCCCAGTCTTCTCAGAATTCGCTTCGCGCTTCTCTTTTCTCGATTTCACGCAATCGACACCGCGCCTTGGTCGCGAAGCGCCAGCAAGTAGCCGCGCGTCCACAAAGCAAGCGAGACCAAGACAGTGATGGCCATGATGGGCGAGATAATCACGACCTCTGAGGGCGCGAGCAGACACGCCAGCGCCGTGCCGACAGATGCCTCGACCAACAACCCCAACCCCCAAACAATTGTCACGCGGCGCAGCCCGGTACGAAACTGCCGATGCTGCCAGAGACCTTCCCACCATTGCAGCCGGACGGGGTCGCTGCCGGCAATGAATTGCCGCAGAATGTAAAACATCATCGGCCGCTCGGTCGCGATCGCAGAGGCGAGAAAGACGAGACCGAAGCTTCCCATCAGCACGAAATCCTTCAAGAGCGCGATCAGCACGCTGCCTGAAATCATGGAGGCTGCCGTTCCAAATGCGATGCAGGTGATCGCGATCATCCCGACCGGCTCGAGCTTGTGCGAAAGAAACCAACCGCGCGCGACATTGAGAAGCGGGAACGCGCCGCCGGCGACGATCGCAAGCAGCGTCGAGACGCCGTAAGCCCGAAGCACGAAAAAGACGACGACCGGCATGATGAGATCGAGCACGAGCGACGGTAACGCCAGCCGCACGGCGAAGCCCATATCGGATGCGATTTTGGCCGCTGACAGATCGGAAGTCGTCATGGATCGTAAGGTCCCGGGGAACGCTTCTCCCCGGTGGATCGCACGCGTCAAGGGCTTAATCGTGGCGGCAAGACCGCCAGGCAACCCTTAGACGCGCATCGGCATCAGCACATAGAGCGCGGCGGCACCGTCGCGGTCCTGGATCAGCGTCGGCGAGCCGGGGTCGGCGAGTTTGAGCAACGCCGTGTCACTGTCGAGCTGATCGGCGATATCGAGGAGATAGCGCGCGTTGAACCCGACATCGAGCGGCGCGGAATCGTAGTCGACTTCGAGTTCTTCCGTCGCCGAGCCCGAGTCGGGATTGTTCACCGAAAGCGTCATCTTGCCGTCGTTCAAAGACAGCTTCACCGCACGCCCGCGCTCAGACGAAATCGTCGACACGCGATCGACGGCCTGCCGGAAGAAATCGCGCTCGACCACGAGCCGCTTGTCGTTGCCGGAGGGAATGACGCGCGGATAATCGGGAAACGTGCCGTCGATGAGCTTCGTCGTCAGCACGACATCGCCGAGGCTGAAGCGCGCTTTGGTGGAAGAAAGCTCGACGCTGACATCGGCCTCCGCGTCCTCGACCAGCCGCTGGATTTCGGCGACAGCCTTGCGCGGAACGATCACGCCGGGCATGCCCTTCGAGCCCTCCGGCGCCGGCATTTCATAGCGCGCCAAACGGTGACCGTCCGTCGCCACGGCGCGCAGCATCGTATGTCCATCGACATCGATCGTGTGCATGTAGATGCCGTTCAAATAATAGCGCGTCTCCTCAGTCGAGATCGCGAATTGCGTCTTGTCGATCAGCTTCTTCAGATCGCCCGCCGACAAGGTGAAGCGATGCGAAAGGTCGTTGACGGCAAGATCGGGAAAATCGCTTTCCGGCAAGGATTGCAGATTGAAGCGTGAGCGGCCGGAGCGCAGCGTCAGCTGCCCAGTCTCGCCGGTCGTCTCGAGCGAAACCTGCGCGCCGTCGGCGAGCTTGCGCACGATGTCATAAAGGGTGTGCGCAGGCAGCGTCGTGCCGCCGCTTTGGCCGATATCGCCGGGAATGGTCTCGGTCACCTCGAGATCGAGATCGGTGGCCTTCAGGGTCAGCGCCTTGCGATCGGCACGGATCAGGACGTTCGACAGGATCGGGATCGTTGTACGCCGCTCGACAACGCGGTGGACATGGCCGAGCGCCTTCAATAGCGCCGCCCTCTCGAGTGTGACTTTCATGACTCCGACCCGTTCGACTGACCCGCCAGCCCCTGACGGCGGGGCGGCGACTT
>JAFAVH010000192.1 GCA_019242655.1 Methylobacteriaceae bacterium | reverse complement strand
TTCCGCTTGGACCTGCAGTGGCAGCCGGCGCTCGCTCATTGCGTCCCTTCGCAGCCACCGACCTCGCGACGACAGCCAGCGCGCAGACGCTGGCGAGCAGCCTGCAAACGTTGCGCGGTGCGGAGCTCCAGGCCTTCGTCCAACAATCCTGCGGCGGCGCGGGAGATACGGTCGCGACACAATATGAGATCGCAGCCGATGGGCTGACGCGATCGCGTATCGCGCCAAAGGACGTGAACGTCCTCAATCCTGGTCAGCGCAGTGACGTCTTGATCCTGTATCCCCAGGAAGGCGTCTACTGCATTCTCGACGAAGCCGCGCCAGCGCAAGCGTTGATCAACCGCGGCACTGGCGGCCTTGCTTCGAAGGACCGCAAGTTACTGGCCTTTGTCATTGTCAGGGGTGGCAGCCCGGTGTCAGGCCCTTCCGATCAGGCCATCAAGACCGCTCTGAAAGGCGCCGAGCCCGATTTGCCGGCGGCAATCCGCGACGCGCTCGACAATTTCGATATCAGCACATTTGCATTCAAGCTTCGGGGTCCGAATAGCGATTTACGCGGTGCGACCGTGACCGGACACCCGACTGCTCTGTTTGACCTGATGTTGCCTGCCGGAGATTCGTCAGAACCCGCGGGGCAGTCCATTCGCGGTTTTGTCGAGAATACCGCACTTGCGCCCGATCCTCAGCAATATGACCATACAAAAAGCTATGTGGCCGTGCTGAATACCGTCGACGAATGGACATTGGGCGTGGTGCCGCGAAATTCGACTGGAACCAATATTCCAGCTCCGCATGTTTTCCACATCCACGTCAATCCGTTTCAGATTTTGGACATTACCCACAATGGGCAGAGCATTTTCGACCCGGCGACACATGCCTGCTTGCCGGCTTATCGGAATCGAACCAATGCGGATGGGAGCGTGAACAGACTCTACAGTCCGGAATTCTGCAATGAGTATGAGGTTTTTCGAGACACGCTCTTGGTCAAACCCAATTTCACGGTGAGAGCTCGAACGCGCTACGATGATTTTATCGGCGAGTACGTCATGCACTGCCATATCCTGGATCATGAAGATCAGGGCATGATGCAGAACGTCACCATTGTCTCGTCTCTGAACCAGGAGCCCGCGGCCATCCTCGCGCCGTTGCAGCGGCGCCACCACCATTGAAGGGCGGGGTCTCCCCGGTAGCGTGTTGCGCTGCTGTCACTCCGGACGTCCGTTCTCGTAAGGTGCCAGTGCGTCATTGAAAAAGCGGTGCGCCGGCGTCGGCACGCCGTGCTTCTCGCCCAGCCGCACGACCGCACCCGACAACCAGGGAAGTTCGAGTGGGTTGCCGACGTCAAGGTCATGCGCCCTCGAGGCGCGCACGGCCGGCGGCAAGCCGTCGAGGATTTTCAACGCGTCCGTCACGTCGCCTTCGCGCAAATCGGCGCTCATTGCTTTGCCGAGCGTGACGATCTCCTCGACGAGCGCTTGCAGCAATGCGCGTGAGCGCGGGGTTGTGCGGATTGGTCCCAGGCCGCAGCGGATCAGCGAGGTCGTCGCCGCCATCGGCGCAAGCATCGCGAATTTGAGCCAGATCGCGCGCGTAATGTCAGCGGGAACTTGCGCATCGATTTTCGCGGCCTTGCAAGCCGCTTGAAAGGCTTTGACACGCTCGCTCTCGCGTCCGTCGCGCTCGCCGAAAGCAAGACCCGCGAATGCGGCGCGAGTGTTGATCATTCCGGGTTCCGAAACGACCGCGGAAATGTACGCGATCCCGGGCACAACCTTTTCATGCCCGAGGACTCCGCCGACCACGTCTGCCGCCTCGACGCCGTTCTGCACCGTGTAGATCGTGCTTTGCGGCCCGGCGATTGCCCGCAACTGCGCGGCGGCCGGTTCCATCGCGGAGAGCTTGACGGCAAATAAGATAGCATCGACGGGCTCGGTGATTTCATCGGGGCTCGCGACGCATTTCGCCGGCTGCAGGTGGAATTCGCCGAGCGTGCCTTTCGCCTGCAATCCATTGCGCCTGATGGCCTCGCCGTGTGCACCGCGCGCTATGAAGGTAACGTCGTTGCCTGCCAGCGCGAGCCGTCCGCCGAAATAGCCGCCGACGCCGCCGGCGCCCATGATCGCAATCCGCATGGCCTTGACCCCTATTTTTTTGGCGCGGTCACAAGCTGCGTCTGCGTGACGACACCGGCAAGGCGCCCATCTGCGCGCGTTATCCTTGTTTGCCAGACCATCGTCGTGCGGCCTTTGTGGATGGGCGTGCATGACGCGCGCGCGACCTCGCCGACGGGAAGGGCGGCGAGAAAGTTCGTCTTGCTTTCAATCGTGGTCGTCCAGGCGCCTTCCGGCAGATTGAGCACGGTCGCAACGGCGCCGACTGAATCGGCCAACGCCATCATCGCGCCGCCATGCAGCACCGCGGGAACGGTACAGAGATCTGGTCGCACTTCCATCTCGGCTTCGACGCGGTCAGGCGTGCTCGTCGTCACGCGAATGCCGAGAAGCTCGCAGAAGGGCATTGGGGGCGGCTGTGTCATGAAGCGTTCCGGATCGCGCACCTCCCGGTGCGCCTTCTATCCAAGCACGTTTCTCAAGATATTGCGCATCAGGAGATGCGCATGGCCGTCATCTGCTCGACGCGTACCGCGTGTCTTCACCGCGCATCCAACGGCGCCAGTCGCCCTCGGTGCCGTAGAAGCAATTGCGGTCCACTGCCCCCTGGATGCCGGGTACGCTACCATCGGAGGCATACTGCCAGATGTGCCAATGACGGTTCCCATAGCGCACGGCCGGGTGGTACTTCGTGCTGCGTACCCAGATCGGATAATCCGACAGAGCACCGTCGAATAGAATGTTCTGATAGAAATCGACGGACGAGTAGATCACCGGCTTCTTGCCGTAATGGCGCTCAAGCTCCTGCAGGATCTGCCGCATATCCGCGAGCGTCTTCTCGCGCTCGAGCGTGCGCTTGCACATTTTCGATTGCGGCGTCGCCTCGACGTCGAGCACAGGCGGCAGGGCATCCGGATCGACCGGCACGTTCCTGATGAACCAGTTCGCCTCTTCCTGCCAGGGACGGCACCAGAACATGAAATGGTAGGCGCCGCGCGGAATCCCTGCGGCGCGTGCACCCTCCCAGTTCGCCTGGAACTTCGCGTCGACAACATCACCGCCTTCGGTCGCTTTGATCCAGGCGAAGCGTACGCCCGAATCGTGCACCGCCTGCCAGTCGATGTCGCCCTGATATTTCGAGACGTCGATTCCTTGGATCGGGTGCTCGCGATGGCGGCTGGCGGCGTAATTTGCAAGCTCGCTCTCCGGCACCATGAAAGCGAGACGCCGGTCCTTCGCGTTCGGCGCGTAGGCACGGCTGTCGATCGTCGGCCCGCAACCGGCAAGGCCGAGACCGAGGGCCAGGAGTGCGGTGACAGAAAGGGAGCGGAGGAAAGGGAACGCGGCCATACTCGCCATGGGAGGGCAAATTAGCGAGGACCC
>JAFAVH010000187.1 GCA_019242655.1 Methylobacteriaceae bacterium | reverse complement strand
ATCGATATAGCCGCGTTCGGCGGCGACAAAGGGTGAAAGGAAACGCTCTTCGTATTCTTTTGTGCGAGCGGCGATCTTCTCCTTGTCGCCGATGTCTTGGCGGAAAATGATCTCGACCGCGCCTTTCGCGCCCATGACCGCGATCTGCGCCGTCGGCCAAGCGAGATTGATATCGCCACGCAGATGTTTTGACGCCATGACGTCGTAAGCGCCGCCGAAAGCTTTCCGCGTGATAATTGTTACTTTTGGCACTGTCGCTTCGGCATATGCGAAGAGCAGCTTGGCACCGTGCTTGATCAAGCCGCCATATTCCTGCGCGGTACCCGGCAGAAATCCCGGCACGTCGACGAACGTTACGATCGGTATATTGAAGCAGTCGCAGAAGCGCACGAACCGCGCGGCCTTACGCGACGCATCGGCATCGAGCACGCCGGCAAGAACCATCGGCTGGTTGGCGACAAAGCCGACGGTGCGCCCTTCTATGCGTCCGAAACCGGTGACGATATTGCAGGCATGCGCTTCCTGAATTTCGAAGAAATCGCCTTCATCAGCGACTTTAAGGATAAGTTCCTTGATGTCATAAGGCTTGTTCGGGGTTTCCGGGATCAACGTGTCGAGCGACTTGTCCAGGCGCTGTGCATCGTCGAATGAAGGCCATTCCGGCACGTCGTCTTTGTTGGAAGATGGCAAGAAATCGAGGAGGCGACGCATCTGCAGCAGCGCCTCGACATCGTTGTCATAAGCGCGGTCGGCGATCGAGCTTTTCGTTGTGTGTATCGACGCGCCGCCGAGCTCTTCGGCGCTGACATTCTCGTTCGTGACGGTCTTCACCACATCGGGACCAGTCACGAACATGTAGCTCGTGTCGCGCACCATGAAGATGAAATCCGTCATCGCCGGCGAATAGACGTCGCCGCCGGCGCACGGACCCATGATCACTGAAATCTGCGGAATTACACCCGAGGCAAGCACGTTGCGCTGGAACACTTCGCCATAGCCGCCGAGCGCCGCGACGCCCTCCTGGATGCGCGCGCCACCAGCGTCGAAGAGACCGACAATCGGCGCGCGATTGCGCAATGCCATGTCTTGAATCTTCGTGATCTTCTGCGCGTGCGTTTCGCTGAGCGAGCCGCCGAAAACCGTGAAATCCTTGGCGAAAACGAAGACTGTGCGGCCGTTGACTGTGCCCCAGCCGGTGACGACACCATCGCCGGGGATTTTCATCTTTTCCATGCCGAAATCGTCGCAACGATGCTCGACAAACATGTCGAACTCCTCGAAGGATCCGTGATCCATCAGAAGCTCGATACGCTCGCGCGCGGTGAGCTTGCCGCGTGCATGTTGTGCATCGATGCGCGCGCGTCCGCCGCCGGCACGCGCATCGGCACGGCGCCGATCGAGATTGTCGAGAATATGCTTCATTAGCTTGCCTGCATGTCAGTCGTAGGCTTCGTCTAGCATAGCAGCGAAGGCGCACAAATTGCGGCCTCGCGCGCTGTTCAGCGGGTCTTGGCGGCGTTGCGCCGGCCGAGCGCGAAGTCGACGAAGCCCGGCAGCACCGTGTTCAACCAGATCGGCACGCGATAATAGCCGGGAACGACAACGTTGCGACGCGCACCGTGCTCGACAAGATTGACGATCTCCTTCACGACGATTTCAGGCCCGGGCATGTTGCTGACCTGGTCGCGATTGGCGGTCAATTCGGTTCGCACATAACCGGGCGATACCATCGATGCACTAACTCCTTCGCTTGCAAGCTCCCGCCGCATCGCCTCGGTAAGGCCGCGAATGCCAAATTTCGTCGCGGAATAGATGCCTTTGACGGCGACGAATCCCGACACCGAGCCGATGTTGATGATCTGCGGATTTTTGCCCTTCTTCAGCCAAGGCAGCGCCGCGCCGACACTCAATATCGGCGCGAGGAAATTCACTCGCACGATGTTGTCGACTCGCTCCGGCTCGAGTTCCCACCAAGGCACCTTGTCGGGATAGCTGACGCCGGCATTGTTGATCCACACGTCGATACGGCCGAAGCGCTCGCCAGCAGCGTCCGCTAGCGCTTTCAGCGCTGCGGGCTCGGCGACGTCCGCCGGCACGATGAGGATGCGGTCAGCCGCGTCCGTTTCCTGGACGAGCTGCTTCAGCCGGTCGGTGCGGCGCGCCGAGATGGCCAAGGAATGGCCGCGCGCGGCGAGCGCCTTTGCCGTGGCTTCGCCAATGCCGCTCGAGGCGCCCGTGATGACAATGACCGCCATGGCCGCTCCCTGTCCTGCTCCGCGCCCGGCACTATGGCAGGCGCCACGGGGAAGCGAAACGGCGGGATGACCTTCGCTACCGAAGCCTCTATATGGCCGGCGATGACCAACGGCTCGCTGAAGCGCAAGCGCCGTGCCGCAGGAGCCGCACCCGCGCTCGACGGCACCCCGGCGCGTAGTGGCACGCGCTCGGGCTCGCGCACGATCGCCGTCACCGAAGATGAAGCCGGCATGCGCCTCGACCGCTGGTTCAAGCGGCGCATGCCGGGCCTGTCGCTCTCGCATCTGAACAAGATCGTGCGCACCGGCCAGGTGCGCGTCGACGGCGCGCGCGTGAAGACGGCAGCGCGGCTCGAAGCCGGGCAGAAAGTGCGGGTGCCGCCACTGACGCTGGAAGCGCCGGTGGCGCCTGCCGTGCGGCGCGCGCGCTCGGCCGCCGATGCCGCGGCTCTGCGCGACATGACTCTCTTCGAGGATCGCGATCTTCTCGTCCTCAACAAACCATTCGGCCTGGCGGTACAAGGCGGCTCGGGCACGACGCGCCATGTCGACGGCATGCTCGATGCGCTCGCCGACGAGCGCGGCGAGCGGCCGCGGCTCGTGCATCGCCTCGATCGCGATACGTCGGGCGTGCTGCTTGTCGCGAAGAGCCGGCGCATGGCGGCCGATCTCGGCGAAATCTTCCGCTCGCGCCAGGCGAAAAAAATCTACTGGGCCGTGGTGGAAGGCGTTCCAAAGCCGGCACAGGGCCGCATCTCGCTGTTCCTGGCGAAAGGCGAAGGGATGGGGGATGCGCGAGGCGGCGAGCCCGATCGCGAGCGCATGCGTGTCGCACGTCACGGCGATGCCGACGCGCAGCATTCCGTCACCTATTACGCGATCATCGACAAGGTCGCGCCGAAACTCGCCTGGCTGTCGATGAAGCCGTTGACCGGCCGCACACATCAGCTGCGCGCGCATGCGGAAGCTATCGGCCACCCGATCATCGGCGATCCGAAATACGGGCATCGTCGCGAGGACGAGGAGCGGCGGCGCGATCCGATGCGCGCCATACCTGACGATGTCGAACCCAAGCTGCATCTGCTCGCACGCCGACTTGTTCTGCCGCATCCGCGCGGGGGCACCCTTGACGTGACCGCGCCGCTGCCGCCGCACATGCAGAGAAGCTTCGACAAATTCGGCTTCGACGCGAAGCAATACGATCCGATCGAAGGAGCGCCGGAGGCGTGAACGGAAGTCATCTTATTCTGCTCGATATCGACGGCACTTTGGTCGACAGCCAGGATTTTATCGTCGAGGCGCAGCGCCGGGCGTTTGCGGCGCAAGGACTACCCGCGCCAGAGCGCGAACGCGCGCTTTCTGTTGTCGGATTGTCTCTGCTCGAAGCGTTTACAGCGCTCGTCGGCAAGGATGCGCCTGTCGAAAACCTGGTCCAGGCCTATCGCACGGCGTGGCATCAGATGCGGGCTGATCCCTCTTTCGAGGATCCGTTCTTCGAAGGGGCGCTCGATTTCGTGCGCATGCTGATTGCGCGCGGCGACGTGAAGCTCGGCATCGCCACCGGCAAGGCGCGGCGCGGCGTCGTGCACCTCATGGATCGCACCGGTTGGCACGATCATTTCGTCACCATCCAGACCGCGGACGATCATCCCTCGAAGCCGGCGCCCGACATGATCCTGAAGGCGATGGAGGAAACCGGGACCTCACCGCACCACACGATCATGATCGGCGACACGAGCTACGACATGGCCATGGCGAAAGCAGCGGGCGTGCATGCAATCGGCGTCGCTTGGGGCTATCACCAGCGCGAAGCACTCGTCCATGCCGGCGCGGACCTGGTCGTCGACGATTTCGCACATCTGACACGCGCGATCGCCGGCATGCTCGCAGATGCCTCCGCGCCCGCTGCGTGAATCATGCGCGACGATCTGATCCAAGACTTATTCATCGCTCCGGAGGAGCGCGACCCGCTCGCTTTGGCACGTAAGGATGCACGAACAGCACTTCCGAAGCGCTTCTATAAAGAGGTTGACGTTGCCCCAGACGGAACTGGCTTTGCGATCACGCTTGACGGCCGCAAGCTGAAGACACCGGCAAAAGCCGACATGGTATTACCAACGCAGGCTGCCGCGGAAGCAATCGCCGCGGAATGGCGCGCGCAAGGCGAAGACATCGACCCGCGCACGATGCCGCTGACGCGCCTCGTCAACTCGACGCTCGACGGCGTTGCGCGCGACACCGCGTCCGTGATCGACGATATCGTTAGATATGCGGGGTCGGACCTCATCTGCTATCGCGCAGCCGAACCCGAGGGTCTTGTTGCCGCGCAATCCGAAACCTGGGATCCGGTCCTGACCTTCGCGCGCGACCAACTCGGCGCGCGCTTCATCTGCGTCGAAGGGATCACGTTCGCCGAACAGCCCACGCGCGCCGTTGCGGCGGTGCGCGAGGCGGTCGTACAAAGCACGGGGGAGCGGCCGCTTGCGGTCGCCGCGCTGCACGTGATGACGACGCTCATGGGTTCCGTCCTGCTCGCGCTCTCCGTGGCGCATGGGCAACTCTCGCCCGAGGCCGCCTGGGACGCGGCGCATGTCGATGAGGATTTCCAGATGCGCGTCTGGGGCGCGGACGCAGAGGCGCTGGAGCGGCGCGTACATCGTTTCAAGGAAATGCAGGCGGCCGCGCAGCTGATACGCCTGATCGACGAATGAGCGGCCATCTGCGCAATCGACGGCGCGCCGTCGAGATCATGCTCGATGTGTTGCGCGACGAGCGTGCGACGACGATCTTCGGCAATCCCGGCTCGACGGAAATGCCGCTGATGGACGCGCTCGTCGATGCAGGCGATTTCCGCTACGTCCTCGGCCTGCAGGAAGCGACCGCCGTCGCGATGGCGGACGGTTATGCGCTGAAAACCGCGCGTCCGGCATTCGTCAATCTTCACGCCGCCGGCGGGCTCGGCAACGCAATGGGTGTGCTTGTCGCATCGAAAGCAAGCGAGACGCCGCTCGTCGTCACCGCCGGCCAGCAGGACACGCGCCATCTCTTCACCGATCCATGGCTTTCCGGCGATCTCGTTTCTCTGGCGCGGCCGATTGCAAAATGGACGGCGGAAGTGCGGCGCGGCGCCGATCTCGGGCCGGCGCTGCGGCGCGCGTTTGCAATCGCGCGCACGCCGCCGCAAGGCCCAGTCTTTCTGTCGCTCCCCATGGACGTGCTCGAAGAGGAGGTCGAAAGCGGCGTGCCGCCGCATTCGGCCATGCCGCCTCCCGCACCTGCCGGCGGCACAAATGAACTTGCCAAGCTCCTTGCCGCGCACGATCCCGCACGTGTCGTTGTCATGATCGGCGACGACGTTCCCGCCGAGGCCGCGAGCGGCGCGCTTGCGCTCGCACATGCCGGTGGATTCACTGTGCATGGCACGCAGGTAACCTCGCGCGCCGCCTTCCCCGCCGACGATCCCTGCTGGGGCGGCATGCTCAAGCCGGATTTTGCTGCAATCCGGCAGCGCCTCGAAGATGTCGAAGCCGTGCTGCTCATCGGCAGCCGCGCCTTTGTCGCTTACGCCTATCGCGACGTGCAGCCGATCCCCGAGGGAACGCGCTTTTATCACGTTGCGGCATCGCCTGAGGCGATCGGACGCGAATTCGCCGCGGATTTTGCCGTCACCGGCGATCTTGCCGCGACACTGACCGCGCTTGCGGCGACACTCTATCCAATCGTCGACCGCAAGCGCGCGGAGGCGCGCCTCGCCAGTTTGGCCGAGGAGAAAGCCCAGCATACGGCCGACATCCGCGGCAAGATCGAGGCGGGCTTCGATCGGCATCCGCTTCTCCCAGATGCCGCCGTTCTCTGCGTCCTCGACGCGTTGCCGCCAAATACGCTGATTGCCAACGATTCCGCGGCGACATTCGGCCCCGTGCAAGAAATCATGCGCACCGAGCCTGGGCTTTATTTTTTCGCGCGCGGCGGCGTGCTCGGCTGCTCGATGCCGGCCGCGGTGGGCGCGGCGCTCGCCCATGAGGGCCCCGTTGCATGCTTTGTCGGCGATGGCGGCGCGATGTATTCGCCGCAAGCTCTGTGGAGCGCCGCGCATTACAAGACGCGCACGATCTTCTTCGTGTTCAACAATACGCGCTACAACGTCCTGATGAATGTCGCCAAAGATCTCGGAACCAAGAATGCTGTCGCAGGGCGCTTCCTCGGGATGGATTTGATCGAGCCCGCCGTCGACTTTCAGGCCTTGGCGAAGTCGATGGGCGTGCCGTCGTGCCGTGTCGAGGGACCGCAGGAGATCGCGGAGGCAACGAAGACTGCGCTGCAGCGCAAGGGGCCCACGTTGATCGAGATTCCGATTGCGTGATGCAGGTGCATACCTTCTCCCGTCAAGGGAGAAGGAGCGCTAGCGATCAGCGCCTCACCCCCGCTCTTTCCTAAGCTTCTCCCACAGTGCCAGCCGCTTGCCGACCTCGCGCTCGAAGCCGCGTTCGGTCGGCGTGTAGACTTTCTGCCGCCCGAGCTGCTCGGGCCAATAATCCTGGCCTGAAAACGCCTCCGGCTCGTTGTGATCGTATTTGTAGCCGCGGCCATAACTCTCCTGCTTCATCAGCTTTGTCGGCGCATTCAGGATGATCTTTGGCGGCATCAGCGAGCCGTGCTCTTTGGCGAGCCGGCTTGCCTCTTTGTACGCGACATACGTCGCGTTCGATTTCGGCGCTGTCGCGACATAAATCGCCGCTTCAGCGATCGCGAGCTCACCCTCGGGCGAGCCCAAGAAATCATAGGTCTCCTTCGCTGCATTGGCAACGACGAGCGCCTGCGGATCGGCCATGCCGATATCCTCGACCGCCATGCGAACGATGCGTCGCGCCAGAAACAGCGGGTCCTCGCCGGCATCAAACATGCGCGCGAGATAATAGAGCGCCGCGTCGGGGTCGGAGCCGCGCACCGCCTTATGCAGCGCGCTGATTAGATTGTAATGCCCCTCCTGCGCCTTGTCGTAGATTGGCGCGCGGCGCTGAACGATCTCGACGAGCGCGGCGCGGTCGAATGTTTCGCCCTCCTCCGCTGCGCGCCACACTTCTTCCGCAAGCGTGAGGATCGCGCGTCCATCGCCATCGGCCATCTGAACCAAAGCTTCGCGCGCATCTTCATCAAGAGGCAGAATCTTGCCCTCGGCTTCTTCGGCGCGCTCCATCAAAGCGCGCAACGCCTCTTCATCGAGCGCTTTGAAGATCAGCACGCGCGCACGCGACAACAACGCCGCGTTCAGCTCGAACGATGGATTCTCCGTCGTCGCGCCGACAAGCGTCACCGTGCCGTCTTCCATGACTGGCAGAAACGAATCCTGCTGCGCCCGATTGAAGCGATGGATCTC
>JAFAVH010000179.1 GCA_019242655.1 Methylobacteriaceae bacterium | reverse complement strand
CAAAGCGTTCCTCGAAGCTCAGCGCGGTGATGCGTTCGTCGTAGGTGTGCAGGTAATCGATATAGAGCTCATGCGAGTCCTGCTTATGGCCTTCGATGCGTTCGACGATCCGGTATTCGACATCGTCGAGCGCTTGCGCGTCGCTGGTCGGCCGGTCCTGCGAGCCGCGCTCGGTTCCCCGCGCGGCCAACTGCATTTCGTCTGCGATACGATCCACATTGAGGTCAAGAAAGATTGAAGTGGAAGGCCGATAGGAATGTGTGGGCTGTCGCAACAAGGCGCGAATGCGCGCAATCGGAGATTGACGGGTTCCGGGAACGCTCATCACGATCTCAGGCCTGACATCAGAATGTGAACAAGCCATAGTCAGCCGCCTCGCCTATGGCCCTTCGAGGACTGCGGCGGCTGCGGGAACTTGCTTGTGTCATGGATCCTCGCAAAACTCTTTCCCGGCGAATATCACCGATCGACGATCAATAGACGGCGCGGAACGCTTTTTCCAAACATTTCATGGTGCTCGCGACAAATCGCCGGGCTATCACGTCGGCTCGAACCGGCGGGACAGACTACACAAGGGGAGTGACCGTGGCCTGCTCCTGCCAGACGCCCAGCGGGGCTGCGCGCAAGCGGTTATCGGCGTCGCGAAGCCTCACGCGGTGCGCGCGAGCGAAACGACGGCGCTGTTCGCAGCGCTTGGCAGCGGCTGGCGCGACCGCCCTGGCCTTCCGGGCCGCAGAACATTCTCGACCGCGACCCGACCGCCGAAGAGGCGCGCGGTCGATGGCGGCTGGCCCCCCGACGCTTTGGCTTCGCAGGCGCCCGTCAGCCGCGTGCGTTGTGCGCCGCGGCGATCCATCGGCTGCTGGTTTGGGTTTGGTGGGGATGCGCTAGCGCTTGGCGATAGGGTCCGTCGACCGCTTGGCCGCGGTTTCGCTTGCGCCGACCCTTTCGGGGTGAAAACCGACAGTCGGTGCGTCCACGAGCTCCACCACCTGCTCGAGCGCTCCGCCAGCATCGCAACGGCCCACCTTCGCCTGCCACACAGACACGTCACGCCGCGCGACACCGCCGCTCAATCGAGCCCTGACGATGATTTCCAGGATGTCGAAATCGATCGGCTTCTTGACGTAATCGTCCGCGCCGAGCTTGCGCCCTTGCAATTCATCGCCGAGGCTCGATGCCCCCGTCAGAAAAATGAACGGCACGCGATCGGGCAGCGGCAGCGACGTGTTCATGCTCGCAAGGACCTCGAAGCCCGAAATAGTCGGCAGAGCGACATCGCACAGCACCAGATCGGGAATTCCGCGCAAGATGGCGGACAAGCCGACCCGACCGTCATAGGCAATCACGACATTGAAGCCGCGGTCGGAAAACTCCTCCGCAATCAGCTTCGCGGTCTCGCGATCATCCTCGATACAAAGGATCTTCTTGCGGGCTTCCGCCATTCAGCTCACCCAGTGCTTCATCGGCATCGTACTTCACACCATGCGCGCTAGTCCCTGCTTCGTAAACTGTCACAATGAGCGAAAACTCCTGTGATTAGTGACAATCACGGACGCCGGACAATGTGAAATGAACATTTGTCAATGTGGCGGCTTGCTTTGCTGCTGCGGCGCAACAGGAATATCCGAGAGGCTGCGCTTCTGCATCTCCGGGATGTTGACCCTCGTGCCGTTGCCCAAGGTCACGTCGCCGGGCTTCTGGTCCGCCGGGCACGGTCCGAGCCATTTGCCGTCCATGGTCATCACCATCTTGCCGCCTGCAATGTCTTCGCTCTGCGCGGTGACCGTCAGCCTGTAGGCGCTGTCGAGATTTCCGGTGAGGACCGAGTGCGCGGTGGCGGGCTTGCCGGCGACATCGCATTTGAAGTCGATCGTGGTTTCGTCAGCCGCGTGCTGCACGTTGCGCTCCGGACATGCCGCCGGATTGAACGGGCCGGCAGCTGACTGCAGCATCTGATCGGTCGCGGCGTCGATGCATTGCTGAGCCGCCCGGGCCGGAGCATCGGTCTGGCCGATGCTGGTCTTGACCTCCCAAAGTCCCGGCTTACGCATCAGCTCGTCCGTGGCATGCGCGGGAGCGGCGTACAGCAGCGCGAGAAACGAAATCGTGACGATCAGCCGCATCCTACCTCCGCATGCGCCGGGCGCCGTGAAGCAGTCGGCGACACGGAGCGACGAGATCATCGGACCGATTTGCGGACACGGGCGTCACGGATCGATCAGGCGTCCGGTAACCGCCTTGATCGCCGCCTCGGTCCGGGTCGCAACGCCGAGCTTGTTGCGCGCATTGTCGATGTGAAAATCGACGGTCCGCTTGCTCAGATCGAGGATCTGCGCGATCTCGATCGAGGTCTTGCCGCGGGCGACCCAGGTCAGCGCCTCGATCTCCCGATCGTTGAGTTGCACGTCGCGCACCCAGACGTCGGTGCGGGCGACGTGCGCAAGCCGCGCCGCGATGATCGCAGCCAGCACGTCGAAATCGATCGGCTTGGTGACATAGTCGTCGGCGCCGAGCCGTCTTCCCTTCAGTTCATTGTTGCGGTCGGTGAGCGCGGTGAGGAAGATGAACGGCACATTGTTGAAGCGCGGCGCGATCCTGGTCAGGTGCTCGAGCACGTCGAATCCGGACATCACCCGCATGTTGATGTCGCACAGCACGAGGTCGGGCATCGTTCGGAAGATCGC
>JAFAVH010000170.1 GCA_019242655.1 Methylobacteriaceae bacterium | reverse complement strand
GGAAAGGCCGCGCGGTCTGGACGACATCGGGAACGCGAACGAATTTCCACAGCGAGGGCGGCAAGGGCGTGCTGGCCAAGGTGTTCAAGTTCCAGATGCGTCCGGACCCGCTCGCCCATTGACGCGCGCGGCCCGCAGCCGCGCTCTTCCCGATTTCGCTCAGTTCGACGGAAACGCGCTCTCGCGCGCGCGTACCAGCGCGACAACCGTTTCATTGACCGGCGCCGGCACGCCGACCTCCGCACCGACGCGCGGCACCGCACCGTTGATCACGTCGATTTCGGAACGGCGTTTGGCGAGGTGATCGAGCAGCATCGACGGCCGCGCGCCCGGAATCTTTTCGCTAAATGCGCGCACATATGCGACAGGGTCGGTGATATCCACCGCGATCTTCTTGGCTTTCGCCACCGCATACGCCTCGGTCGCGCAGGCTGCGGCGATCTTGAAGGCATCGGGATTGGCCGCGACCTCACCTATCGTGAGACCGGTCAAAGTGCAGGTGCCGCTGAAAGCAACGTTGCAGATGAATTTCTCCCAGACGAGCTGGTGGATGTCTTCAAACAGCAGCACCCGGAACCCGCCTTGCTTCCAGAGGTCTGCGACGCGCTTGAGCCGTGGCGTGATTTCGCCGCCGCCATATTCGCCAAGCCGCACGAATTCCCAGCCGTTATGATGCACGTGGCCGGGCGCCGGAATAGACGCACCAAAGCCACCGACGACGCCGATCAAGGTCTTATCCTCGCCGACGATAGCGGCAACGCGTTCCGCCGAGCCGAGGCCATTCTGTATCGTGAGCACGATACCGTCCGGGCTCAATATCTCGCGTACATTCTTGGCGGCGGCTTCGACCCCGCTCGCTTTGGTCGCGATGATAGCGAGGTCTACGGGGCCGGCGTCACGCGCATTTGTCGTCGCCTTCAGCTTCGCGACACGCTCGCCGCTGGCGCCGGAGACGCGCAATCCCTCGCGCTTGATCGCATCGATATGCTCGTCCCATAGATCGACGGCGCAAACGTCGAGTCCGGCATCGGCCAGAAGGCCGGCATATACCGAGCCCATGGCGCCCGTCCCAATAATCGCGATGCGCAATGCCTGTTCCTTTCGATCTGCTTGTGTCGCTGTCAGGACGGGTGAACCACGCCTTTGCCCGTCGTCTGCGAATCGAACAGGCGGTACGCCTCATCCGCCTGATCGAGCCGCCAATGATGCGTGAAGAGGTGGTCAACATCGATGCCGCGATCGGCAATGAAGCGCGCGCACTGCGCCTGGCCGATCGTCGAGAAAGTCCATGATGCGATGACCGTTACCTGTCGGCGCAGCATGTCATTGCTGACATCGATGGTCACGTCGCCGCCCTCGCCGACAAAGCACGCCTTGCCCCAGGTGCGCACGCAACGCACCGCTTGCGCGCGCGCGAGCGACGAGGAGGACGCATCGAGCGATAGATGCGCTCCAAGCCCGTGCGTCAGATCGCGGATCGCCTGCACGACATTCTTCTCGGCCGCTGGATTGATCGTCACGTCGGCGCCAAACTCTTTCGCGCGCGCCAAGCGTTCCTCTCCCGTGTCGAGCGCGATCACGCGCGCGCCCATCTCGCTCGCGAGCTGCGTCGCCGATAATCCAACCGGGCCCTGCCCGAAAATCGCGATCGTGTGGTCGCCGCGAAGGCCGAGGCGCTCCAGCGCGCCCCAGGCCGTCCCCGTACCGCAGGAGATCGCCGCCCCGGTATCGAACGTGAGTTCGTCCGGCAGCGTCACCAATGTGTTTGCCGGACATTTCATGTAGCGGGCATGGGCGCCGTGACCGGTCGCGCCGTAGACCTCCTTGACACCCTCAACGCAGAGCTGCTGCCATCCCGTCGCGCAGTGCGGACACACGCCGCAGCCGCGATAGTGATGCTGCATGACGCGTTGGCCGATCCATGCCTGCTTTTCCGGCACGCCAGCGCCGACGGCGACAACGACCCCGCATGGCTCGTGGCCGCCAATCACCGGATGGTCCGGCATTTTGAAGCCGAGCGACGCCGCGCCGCCGACCGCGCGGTAATATTTTAAGTCGCTGCCG
Source organism: Methylobacteriaceae bacterium (assembly GCA_019242655.1). GTDB lineage: Bacteria > Pseudomonadota > Alphaproteobacteria > Rhizobiales > Beijerinckiaceae > JAFASC01. The sequence goes on along the minus strand of JAFAVH010000170.1, from coordinate 3,971 downwards.
CACATGCCCGAGGACTTGATCTCGAGCACGACCTCGCCGGGCCCTGGGGATGGATCGGAAAAATCCAGCATGTCGATCTTGCGGTCGCCCGCGAACACCACGCCTTTCATTTGACCTCACGCCCTCGTGCCAGTGCGGTCATATCAGCACATGCTGAGGCCGGGTATCAATGTCGATGAAGCGCTGCAAAAACGGACGGCCGCAGTTGGCGCATGCGCACGAGCGCCCTAGCTAGGCGCGCATGCCGCCGACCAGCAGAACGCCCGAAACAGAGATTTCCTTGCCCGACAAAATTCCGATCACCCTTACTGTCAACGGGAGAGAAGCGCGGCTGAAGCTCAGCCCGTGGGTTAGCCTGCTCGATACGCTGCGCGATCACCTCAATCTCACTGGAACAAAGAAAGGATGCGATCACGGCCAGTGCGGGGCGTGCACCGTGCTTGTAGATGGGCGCCGGATCAATTCCTGCCTGACGCTCGCCGTCATGAAGGACGGCGCCAAGGTCACGACCGTGGAAGGCCTTGCGAAGGACGGGGTGCTGCATCCGGTACAGCAGGCCTTCATCGATCACGACGCATTTCAATGCGGCTACTGCACATCAGGCCAAATTTGCTCGGCGGTGGGATTGATCGCCGAGGGTAAAGCGCAATCCGCCGACGAAATCCGCGAATTGATGAGCGGCAATATCTGCCGCTGCGGCGCCTACCCCAACATTCTCGCGGCCATTCAGCAGGCCATGGGGGGCGCATGATCAATTTCCAATATTCGCGCCCTGGAGATATTGCCGACGCAGTGCGCCAGATCGCCGCCGACCCCCGGGCGAAGTTCATCGCCGGCGGCACCAACATTCTCGACTTGATGAAATACGATGTCGAGCGCCCGGCCCACTTGATCGACATTTCGCGATTGCCGCTGACTGGTGTGGAAGAGACCGCCTCTGGCGGCATGCGCATCGGCGCGCTCGTGCCGAACAGCGACCTCTCCTATCATCCGCTGATCGAAGCGCGGTATCCTATCTTGGCGAGCGCCATTCGCGCCGGCGCCTCGCAACAATTGCGCAACATGGCCTCGACGGGCGGCAACCTGCTGCAGCGAACGCGCTGTCTCTACTTCTATGACGTGGCGACGCCCTGCAACAAACGCGCACCCGGCAGCGGCTGCTCGGCGATCGACGGGATCAATCGCCAAAACGCGATTCTTGGCACGAGCGACGCCTGCATCGCGACGCATCCCTCCGACATGTGCGTTGCGCTGGCAGTGCTGGAAGCAAAAGTGCATGTCGCCGGTCCCGCGGGAGAGCGCGTCATCGCCTTCGAAGATTTCCATCGTCTGCCGGGCAAGACGCCCGAGCGCGACACGAATCTTGCACCGAACGAGATCATCACCGCGATTGAGCTTCCCGCGCGGGGCTTTGCCAAGAACTACACTTACATCAAAATTCGCGACCGGCACTCCTACGCGTTCGCGCTCGTCTCAGTCGCGGCGGCGCTCGAACTGGAAGGCAAGACCATCAAAGAGGCGCGCCTCGCGCTCGGCGGCGTCGCACATAAGCCGTGGCGCAACAAAGAGGTTGAAGCTACCCTGAACGGCCAGCCTGCCACGCGCGAGAGTTTCAGGAGCGCCGCAGATGCGCTCCTGCGCGATGCTAAGGGCTTCGGGCACAATGATTTCAAAGTTGAGCTGGCGCGTCGGGCGGTCGTGCGTGCGTTGACGCAAGCCGCGCAAGGCACGCCGCAGTCGCAATCGAACAAAAAGATCGTTTGAGGACCATGAACGCTTATATCGGCACTCCGACCTCCCGCGTAGACGGGCGCGAAAAGGTCACCGGCGCAGCAAAGTACGCCGCCGACTACAATACCGAGCGCCTCGTCTTCGGCGCCGTCGTCACGTCAACCATCGCCCGCGGTCGCATCAAGCGGATTGATACGAGCCTTGCGAAACATGTCGCAGGCGTCCTCGATGTGCTGACGCATGAAAACCGGCCGGATATGGCCGCCAAGGATGATGCGTGGAAGGACGACGTCGCTCCAGAGAAAGGCACTCCCTTCCGCCCGCTTTATGACGGCAGGATCAGGTTCAATCATCAGCCAATCGCGCTTGTGCTCGCCGAGGAATGGGAGACGGCGCTGTTCGCGGCAACTCTGGTGCAGTTGCAATACGAGAAGGAAAAGCACGCGACCGATCTGCATGCGCAGCGCGACAAAGCGTTTGTCGTCGAGAAACCTGAAAAGCCGCGCGGCAATGCCGCCAAGGCTTACGCCGCTTCAGAGGTGCGGCATGAAGCCGAGTACTTCATACCGACCGAGCACCATAATCCGATGGAGCTGTTTGCCGCGACCGCGATTTGGGATGGCGGGAAGCTGACCGTCTACGACAAGACGCAGGGCGTGCAGAACGTCCAAGGCTATTTGTGCAGCGTCTTCAACAAAAAGGCGGACGACATACGCGTCATCAATCCTTTCATGGGCGGCGGCTTCGGGGCGGGTCTTCGGCCGCAATATGAGTGCGTGCTTGCGGTGCTGGGCGCGCTGGCGTTGCAACGCTCCGTGCGCCTCGTTCTGACGCGCGCGCAAATGTATGCGCTCGGTCATCGTCCCGCGACGATCGAGCACCTCACCCTCGGCGCGAAGAAAGATGGAACGCTCAATGTGGTCACGCATGAAGCGATCGCAGAAACGTCGGAATTCGAGGATTTCTCGCGCAATGACACCGGCTGGGCCGGGCTCCTTTACAAAAGCGCCAATACCAAATTCGAGCACAAGCTTGCGCGGCTCGATGTTTCCACGCCCTCCGACATGCGCGCACCCGGCGCCGCAACCGGCGTCTACGCACTCGAAAGCGCGATGGATGAGCTTGCTGTGGCTCTAAAGCTCGATCCCGTCGAATTGCGGCTCAAATGCTATTCCGATCGCGATCAGAACGATGACCTGCCTTACACGAGCAAGGCGCTGCGCGCATGCTATCGCCAGGGTGCGGAAGCGTTTGGCTGGAGCAAGCGCAATCCCGAGCCGCGCTCGATGCGCGATGGCAAGGAGTTCGTCGGCTGGGGGATGGCGAGCGGCGTTTGGGAAGCATTGCAGATGCCGGCAGCCGCGCGCATCGTGCTCACCGCGAACGGGCACGCGGAAGTGTCTTGCGCGGCCTCCGACATCGGCACCGGCACGTATACGATACTCGCGCAAGTGGCAGCGGACGCTCTCGGCCTGCCAATCGAGAATATCAGCGTGAAACTCGGAGATTCGACGTTGCCGCAGACGCCGGTCGAGGGAGGCTCATGGATGGCGGCATCGGCATCGCACGCGGTTATCGCGGCCGCGGAAGAAGTCCGCAACGAATTGCTCGCCTCCGCAAGGGCGATGAACAACTCACCTCTGGCTGATGCAAAACCCGAAGATGTCGTACTCGCCGAGGGCAAGATCATGCGCAGGCATGATCAAAGCCGCGCAGTCTCCATCACAGATGTCATGCGCCACAGCGGCGCCGATCGCATCGTCAAGGAGAAGAAGAACGAGTTTGCCGAAGACTTATCGCACGCACGCAACACGCACTCGGCCATCTTCGCTGAAGTCAAGATAGATGAGGAGCTCGGCATCATCCGGGTTACCCGTGTCGTCAGTGCCGTCGCCGCGGGGCGCATCCTCAACACGAAAACCGCACATAGCCAGATCATGGGAGGCATCGTGTGGGGCATCGGCATGGCGCTGCACGAAGAGACTGTCTTCGATCACAAATTCGGGCGCATCATGAACGCCAACATTGCCGAATATCATGTGCCGGTGAATGCCGACATCCATGACATCAATGTGATCTTCGTCGAGGAGAAAGACGACAAGATCAATCCGCTCGGCGTCAAAGGGGTTGGCGAGATCGGCATTGTCGGCGTCGCCGCGGCAATCGCCAACGCCGTCTTCCACGCGACCGGCGTTCGCGTGCGCGACCTGCCGATCACGCTGGACAAAGTGCTGCGATAA
>JAFAVH010000279.1 GCA_019242655.1 Methylobacteriaceae bacterium | reverse complement strand
CCAGACTGTCACCGGAAAGCGATACTCGCCGGCGGTGATGAAACTCGGCCGCTGGCGCTGGGCAACCTTCGCATTCTGCATCCTGTTCTTTTTCGTCACCGCGGTACTGCCGGTCGGGCAATTGCTCATCGGATCGTTCTTCCAGTTCTTCGGCTTCTATGAGTGGGACATGCTCACGCTCGAGAATTATCGCGCGGTTGCAAACAACAGCGAGTTCTGGCGCGGATTCGGCAACACGATGCTGCTCGGAATCTTCGGCGCGACTGCGACGATGATCCTCGGCGGCATCGTTGCTTATGTGTCCGTGCGCACGAAATGGCGCGGACGCCTCTTGATCGACGCCATGGCATGGCTGCCCTGGATGATGCCGGGCATTATCCTTGGCGTCGGCTTCCTCTGGGGCTTTGCGCTGCTGCCGCATGCGATCCCGATCTACGGAACGATCTGGGCGCTGCTGCTTGCCTATATCTCGCTCGGCACGCCGCTTTCGGTCCGCGTCATGTCCGGCGCCTATGCGCAACTATCCTACGATCTCGAGGAATGCTCGCGCGTCCATGGTGCAAGCTGGCTGCAGACGTTGTGGCGCATCATGATCGCGCTCGCCTGGCCGTCCTTTGCCGTCGGCTGGGTACTGATCTTCTTCGGCATCATGCGGGAGCTGAGCGCCTCCGTGCTGCTCTATTCGGTCGGCTCGGAAGTCCTGTCCGTCGTGCTTCTCAAACTGTGGGCCAACGGAAACGCGGAGCAGGTGAGCGTCATCGGCCTGATCATGATGGTGATGGTGATCCTTTTCCGTTGGGTGCAGTTGCGCGTCATCAAGCAGCGGATCAGCGCGCTATGATGCAGCAAGCAAAGGCTGGCTGATGTCGACGGTCACGCTCGAAAAAGTCAGCCGCAGCTTCGGCGACTTTGTCGCCGTCGATCACGCCGATCTGCGCGTGAAAGAGGGCGAGTTCGTCACGCTGCTCGGCCCATCCGGGTGCGGCAAGACCACGACGTTGCGGATGGTTGCGGGACTCGAGCAGAATACCGCCGGGCGGATCAGCCTCGGCGAGGAAGTCGTGAGTGACGCGGCATCCGGGCTGTTCGTGCCGCCGGAGCGCCGGCGGCTCGGCATGGTGTTCCAGTCCTACGCAATCTGGCCGCATATGACCGTCTTCGACAATGTCGCCTATCCGCTGCGCGTGCGGCGGCGCGCGAAAGGCGACATCCAGGACCTCGTCATGAAAGCGTTGCGCCTCGTCGAGATGGAGCGGTTCGCCGAGCGTCCGGCGCCGGCGCTTTCCGGCGGCCAGCAGCAGCGCGTCGCGATTGCACGCGCGCTCGTTTTCGAGCCGAAGGTCCTGCTGCTTGACGAGCCGCTGAGCAATCTCGATGCAAAGTTGCGCCTGCAGATGGGCGATGAGTTTCGCGCCATCCAGCGGCGGCTTGGCATGACGAGCCTCTATGTGACGCACGATCAGTCCGAAGCCATGGCGCTATCGGACCGCGTCGTCGTCATGGATCACGGTCGCATCCAGCAAATCGGTGCGCCAGAGGACATCTATCGCTACCCGACAAATCGGGTCGTTGCCGCATTCTTCGGCTCGCCGAACTTGCTCGAAGCGAGCGTCGACAATTGCGTGCGCATCGATGGCGGGCGCGTGCGGCTCGACGTGTCGGGACGCGGCTGGCGCGGGCAGTGCGAGGCTGCGAGCGAGGTCACGCCGGGCCAGATGGTGACCGTGATGGTGCGGCCTGAGGATGCGCGCGTCGCGGCGGGCGGCAGCGCACGCGGCGAAGATGGGCTGAGCTGGACGGGGCAGGTCGCCTCGACCATCTTCCGCGGCGCAAGCCGCTCGATCATCGTGGAAACCGACGGAGGCCGGCTCAATGTCGATGCGCCGGCATTCTCGAACTATTCTGTCGGCGATAATGTGACCGTCGTGGTGCCGGACCGCGCGGCCTGGGCCGTCGCCGAAAGTGGGGAAACGAAGCAATGAAGCTGCCGTTTCGCGGTGCTGTCGACTGCGACATTCATCCGGCGCCGCCGCCGATGTCGGCGCTGCTGCCGTTTATGAGCGATTATTGGAGCGACCAGCTCCAGAACCGCTACATCGACAAGTTTGGCTTTACCTTGACGAGCCACAATCCGCTCCTCGCAATTCACGGGCGCCCGGATTGGCGCCCGAAAACGGGGACGCCGGGCAGCGATATCGACGTGCTCCGCGCGCAGGCGCTTGACGATTTCGGCTCCGCTTTCGCCATTTGCAACGTGCTGCATGGCGCGACAACGCTCTTCCACGGCGACATGGCCGCCGCGATTCTCGGGGCTCTCAACGATTGGCTGGCAAAGGAGCTTCTTCCGCGCGACCGGCGTTTGCGCGGTTCGATCTCCGTTACCTTGCAGGACCCGAAACTCGCGGTCGCCGAGATCGAACGCTGCGCGGACAATCAGGATTTCGTACAGGTGCTGTTGCCGGCGCTCGGCGAGCTGCCGATCGGGCGCAGACTCTATTGGCCGGTATTCGAAGCCGCGCAGCGTGCCGGCTTACCGATCTGCCTGCACGCCGGCAGCCTCTATCGTCAGGCGCCGATGGGGAATGGCTGGCCCTCCTATTTCGTCGAGGACTACGTCACGCAGGCGACAGCCTTCGAAGGCGCGCTTGTCAGCCTTCTGGCGGAAGGGGTTTTTCGGAAATTCCCCGACCTCACTTTCGTCCTGGCGGAATCGGGGGTGACCTGGCTGCCGCAATTCGTCTGGCGGCAGGACAAGATGTGGCTCGGCGTGCGCACCGAACTCCCGTGGATCGACCGCGTTCCCCGGGAAATCATCCGCGAGCGAGTCCGCATGACGCTACAGCCTTTCGATGCGCCTTCGGATGCCCGGGTGATCCAGCGTATCGTCGAGCATTTCGAGAGCGACGACATTCTCTTGTTCTCGACCGACTATCCGCACTGGCACTTCGATGGCGACGACGTCGTGCCAGACGGCTTCACGAGCGAACTCATTCGCAAGATCGCAATCGATAATCCTTACGCGACATACGCCCGGCTTCCGCGGCCGGTCGCGCCGGCGCGCAACCGCACGGAGGTCTCTGCATGAGCCACGCCGTTCTCGAACGTCCTCCTGTAGGCTCCGCACGCACGCGCACCCGTATCGTCGATTGCGACCTGCACATCACCGCGCGGTCCGCCGCCGATCTCTATCCCTGGCTGCCCCAGCAATGGCGCACGCACGTCGAAACGGTCGGTCCGCATATCCGCGCCGGCGTCTACAATCAGGAACCGCATCCGCGGATGATGGCGCGCGGCATGCGGGCGGATGCTTATCCGGAAGAAGGCGGTCCGCCGGGTTGTTCGCTCGAACTGATGCGGAAGCAGCATCTCGATCCGAACGGCATCGAATTCGGGATGCTGATCGCGCTCGGCCGCGGCATTTTCGAGGAGCGCAACCAGCACTTTGCCGCCGCACTGTCGCACGCCATCAACGCGTGGCAGCTCGAACGCTGGGTAGACGAGGACGAGCGGCTCGTCGCCGCGATCATCGTCCCGCAGGAAGATGCGGAATTCGCCGCGCAGGAAATCGAGCGGCGCGCCAGCGACCGCCGCTTCCGGCAAATTCTTCTTTCACCAAAGGCGCAAGAGCCGCTCGGCCGCAAACGCTACTGGCCGATCTATACGGCGGCGGAACGCGCCGGCCTTCCCGTCGCCTTTCATCCCGCGGCGACGGGCGGCGGACATCCGTCCTCCGGCGCCGGCTGGCCGACATACTATCTTGAGGAGCACAACACGTTCGGCACGATCATGCAGGGCGTGTTGACGAGCCTCATCTTCGAAGGCGTGTTCGAGCGGTTTCCAAAGCTCAAGGTCGTTGCGGTCGAGGGCGGCTTTACCTGGGCGCCGACGCTCGGCTGGCGCATGGACAAGCACTGGAACCGCCTGCGCGGCGAGGTCCCGCACGTGCCGCGTCCGCCGTCCGAATATCTACGCGAACATGTCTGGTTCACGACGCAGCCGATGGAGGAAGCGCGCAATCAAGATCATCTGCGCGATATCATCGATTGGCTCGGATGGGACCGTCTCATGTTCTCGAGCGATTATCCGCACTGGGACTTCGACGATCCGCGATACGCCTTCAAGATCGTGCTGTCCGAGGAGGAGCGCGCCAAGATATTCCATGACAACGCGAAAGCGCTATACGGTTTGAAATGAAGCGCTACGTTGTTGCGGCAGTCCCGGAAATTCCGCCGGGCACGCACAAGATCATCGAAGTGTCTGGACGCGAAGTTGGCGTCTTCAACGTCAACGGCGCGTTCTACGCGCTGCTGAACCGCTGCCCACATGGCGGCGCTGCGCTTTGCAAAGGCACCGTCGTCGGCTTGGTGCGGCCCGGCGGCGTCGGCGAGTACGAACTGATCCGCAAAGGCGAGTTCCTGCGCTGCCCATGGCATGGATGGGAGTTCGAAATCAGCTCCGGCCAATCTTATTGCGATCCGACCAAAGTGAAGGCGCGGAAGTTCGACGTAGCCGTTGAACGCGGAGACGACCTCGTCAAGGGTCCGTACGTGGCCGAAACATACAACGTTGCGATCGAGAACGACTACGTCGTGCTGACGCTCTGATAAGAATGAAAACGGAGGGATGATGATTAGGGCCAAACTCAGCCGGCTTCGCGCGAATATGCCGGCGCGCGTCGCCGCCGCTCTCGCGTTCGCGCTGCTCGCCTCTGCCGCGCGGGTGAGCTTTGCGCAGGCCGAGGTCGCCGATTGGGATAAAGTCGTTGCAGCGGCAAAAGCCGAAGGCGGGCTTGTCCTTTATACGGCTCTCGTCGGCGTTCCGTCGACAAAAGCGATCGCGAAAGCCTTTGAAGCCAAATACGGCATCCCGATTCAGATTCTGGAAGCGCGCGCCAGCGAGCTGCGCGAACGCATTCGCACCGAGCAAACCGCCGGCCGCTTTCTCGGCGATGTGATGTTCAATTCCGAGAACCAGGCGATCATCCTCGAAGCCGAGGACAAGTCGTTGGTAAAGCATGCTCCCGTGCCGAACGCTGCGAAGCTACGCGAGCCGTTCAAGGACGACGATCTGAAATCGCCCGTCATGACGATCAATTACGGCTTGGTGGTCAACAACAAGATCGTTCCGCCGGGCCAGGAGCCGAAGAGCTGGCGCGATCTCACCGATCCGAAATGGAAAGGCAAGATTCTTGCAGACGACTTTCGCGCCGTCGGCGGCGGCTACGTCCTCTTCTACGTGACATATGAGAAGCTGGGACGCACCTTTCACGAGGCGTTGGCGGCGCAAGACGTAAAGTTCACACGCGAGCAGCGCGAAGCGGCGCGGCGCGTCGCGCGCGGCGAGTTCGCGATATACACGCCGTTCATTTTGGGCGACAGCCAGGGACTGAAGGGCCTGCCGGTGCGGCCGGTTCTGCCGGCCGAAGGCGCGCCTTACGTCCTTTACGCAACCGCAATGATGAAGAACGCGCCGCATCCGAACGCCGCGCGGCTCTACATCGACTTCGCGCTGTCTGAGGAAGTGCAGCGCATCTTTGCGCAAGACGGGTACGGGATCGTGAGGACGGGTGTCCTCGAAACGCTCACGCCGGAAGAGCGCGAGCGCGTCGACGTGAAGCTTCTCGGCGGCTCCGATCCGGCGCGTCAGAACGAGATGCTCGATCAGGCGCGCGCATTATATAAGTAGCTCCGTCGATCAAATCCGCTCTTGAGGGTCATGCCGTACCTTCCAAGACGGTGCGGTCGTTCAGCGGCAGCTCGATCGTGCAGGCGAGCCCGTCCTTGCTGAATTTCATCGACGTCTCGGCTTTCAATTCATAGCTCAGTGTCTGCTCGAGGAGTTCGGTGCCAAAGCCGCGCCGCCGCGGCGAGCCGTCGATCGGCGGACCGCCCGTTTCCTCCCAGTCGAAGACAAGGGTCGCGGCGCCGTCCGCCTGCTTGATCTTCCAGTCGATGCGCACGCGGCCGCTCGAATTCGACAAAGCCCCGTACTTCACCGCGTTGGCGCTCAGCTCATGAACCGCCAACGCAAGCGTTTCGGCGGCTTTCGGGCGCAACCTGATGGCCGGTCCGGAAATCGTCGCCTGTTCGCCTTCATGCGCGGCATGCGCGAGCAGCTCTTCGGCGACGAGCGTCGCCAAGCTGACGCCGGACGCGGGATCGCGCGTCACCGTCGCCTGTACCCGGCCGAGCGCGGAAAGGCGTCCCTCGAGATGGGCGGCAAAATGCTCGACGCTCGTGCTCGTCTCGGCGGTGCGGCGCGCGATCGAGCGCACGACCGAGAGCGTGTTGCGGACGCGATGCTGCAATTCGGCGAGCAGCATCTTCTGCCGCTCCTCGGCCCGCGTCAGCGGCGTCACGTCAACGAAGGTGACGACGACGCCGGCGATGAAATTGTCGGTGCTGCGATAGGGCAGGATGCGTACGATGTAGCGCGCCTTGATCATCGGATCCTCGATGGCGCGCTCGATGCTCGACAGCGTGCGCAAGACGCGCCGCACGTCCTCCTGCAATTCCTCGAACGGGATACGCGATTTGATATGCGCGATTGGCCGGCCGATATCCGTTTCGACGAGATGGAAAATGTCGGTGACCGCCGGGGTGAAATTCATCACCCTCATTTCGTTGTCGAGGAACACGGTCGCGATCTGCGTGCTTTCCAGGAAATTCTTGAGATCGCTCGTCGCGCGGGTGAGCTCGTGCACGCGATGCGCCAGCTCGTTATTGACCGTGGTCAGTTCCTCGTTGACCGATTGCAGCTCCTCGCGTGACGTCTCGAGCTCTTCGTTGGCCGATTGCAGCTCTTCGTTCAGCGACTGATATTCCTCGTTGGAGGATTTCAGCTCCTCGTTCGTGCTTTCCAATTCCTCGACGGAGGATTGCAGCCGCTCGCGCGTGAGGCGAAGCTCGCTTTCCAGCCGCAGGACATGCTCGTCTCGCAGCTGCCCTGCGGCGGCAAGCGGTTGCTCGTGGCCTTCCGCCCTCACCGGCCCATCCTTGAAGATGACGACGAAATTCCTGCGCTTGTCGGTGCCCTCGCGGACGGGCTCCACGACAACGTCGACCCGCAACTGGTTGCCGTTCACGCCCATTTGCAGATCGTCGATGCGGACCGGTTCGTTGGTCTCGGCCGCCTTCATCAAAGCAGCGCGCACGTCGAGTCGCAGATCGCGATGGACCAGGTTGAGAAGATCGAGGCTCGCGGCGCCGGCATTCGGCTCGATGTAGCGCCCCGTACGTCCGGAAAAATGCAGAACCTGGAACTCGGGATCGGTGATGACGTAAGCTGGCGCATAACGCTCGGCGATGCGTTCGGCGCGTCGCGTAAGCCCGCCGTCGGCGCCGGTATTCACCGGTCGGGCCTCGTGCAATCCGTCGACCCGGCGCGCCGCTGCAAGCGGAAACTCGGGTAGGACGCGCGTCGGCGTCTCGAGTTTCCTGAAGATGCGCGCCCGGCGGTCGATCGGCTCGAACAGCTTCGGATGCCGGCTGACATTTTCCGAATTGCCGAGAAAGAGATAGCGCTCCGGCAGAAGCGCGAAATGAAACAGCGGGATGACGCGGTTTTGCAATTCACCGGTGAGATAGATCAGCAAATTCCGGCACGAAATCAGATCGAGCTTCGAGAACGGCGCGTCGCGGATCACGTTGTGCGCCGAGAAAATGCACATCTCGCGCAGCTCTTTCACGACGACATACGTGTTGCCTTCCCTGACGAACCAGCGCCCGAGCCGCTCGGGACTGACGTCGTTTGCAATCGAATCCGTATAGCGCCCGACGCGTGCCGCGGCGAGACCGCGGACATCGATGTCGGTTGCGAATATCTGCACCGTCGGATGAATGTCGCGGCGTGCCATCTCCTCGCGGATGAGGATGCCGATCGAATAAGCTTCCTCGCCCGTCGCGCAACCGAGCACCCAGACGCGCACATTGTCGCCGCTGTCCTTGCCTTCGAGAATTTTCGGAACGACCTCGCGTTCGAGGACCTCGAATTCCCTGGCGTCGCGGAAGAATTGCGTGACCCCGATCAGGAGATCGTTGAAAAGATGCTGCACCTCGTCGGGATTGTCGCGCAGGAATGCGAGATATGCTTCGGTATCGTCGATCTGGACGACCTGCATGCGCCGTTGCACGCGCCGCAGGAACGTTTGCCTCTTGTAACCGTGAAAATCGTGTCCAGTTTTATTGCGCAGGATGACCGCGATCTGGACGAGCTGGCCCGACACGTCGGCCAGCATCTCTTCGAGTCCCTTGCGTTCGCGCAGGCTCCCGAGATGGCGCGCATAAACGCGGATGCGTTCGGGAATCTCGAGCAACGGCACGACGAAGTCGGCGAGGGAGCCCGGAAGATTGCTGGTCGCGGGATCGAGAACGGAATCGTCGGGTCCTTGTTCGGCGATCGTTAGTCCGCCGCATTCCTTGATGCGGGCGATGCCGAGCGTTCCGTCGCCGCCCGTTCCGTAAAGGATGACGCCGAGACAGCCCTCGCCCTGGTCTTCGGCGAGAGAGATGAAGAAGCTGTCGATTGTGCCGCGTGAACCCGGCCGCTCCTCGGCGGGGCGCGTGTGAAACTTGCCGCCTTCGAGCGTGACGATGAGATTGGGTTCGCACAGATAGAGCCGGCCGCCTTGTGGCGCTGCGCCGTCTTCGAGCGCGGAGAAATGCCCGTCCATTGCAGCATCGAGGGTTTTGCGCAGACGCTGCTCATCAAGTGACTCGCGATGCTGCAGAACGACGACGATCGCCTGGTCGGCGCTCGGCAGCAGCTTCGGCAGCAACCGATCGAGCGCCTCGATCGACCCGGCGGAGGCGCCGATACCGATGATGAGGGGAGTACTGGGCGCGAGCTCTGTCTCGTCCTGGGCTCGCGTCGGCCGAGGCGGCTTTGCCCGCTTCTTTCCGTTGCTTTGGCTCAAAGGCGGAATGCTCGAGAGTGACCCGGGACAAGGGCGGGGACAAGGGCGGGGACAAGGGTATGCATGATTATCCGTCCGTGCGGAAGAGTAACGAATTCACGGGGCACAGGGTTCGCGGGACCGGGAAGTGACGGCGTGAGCGGCGCAATGCGCAGCATGAAATTCAAAGCAAAAGTTTATCGCGGCGTCAGCGGCTCTCCGACCGGGATGGGGGGCGCGGATTGGCGGACGTTTCTTCGACCTCGGTTCTTTCCGGGCGCGGCAGCAATCGTCGCACCAAGGGAGCGGTCGTCGCGAGCAGTTCCCGCGACGTGCGCACGGCGTCCCAGCCGTTCTGAATGAGTTTCGCGTCCAAAGGTGGGGTGGTGAAAGGGGCCATGAGACGCTCGCTAGGCCATGCGAGTGAAGCGCAATCTACAGGGTGAAGCGCTGACGACGCTTTTCAACCTAGCGCAGAAACGGCACTGAGCAAAGCGATCGGGCTGAGCTGCGATCGCGTTTGCGGCCCCCGCCCCCTTGTGACATGCTACTCCCATGTCCGAGCTCGAGCATTTGGCTCAGGCCGATCGGCATATTGCCGACGCCGAGCGGCGGATCACGGAACAGGAGCAGCGCGTCGCGGAGCTGGAAGCGGCAGGCCACGAAAGCACCGAAGGCAAGCGGCTTCTGGAACTCTTCCGCGAGACGCTCGTCCAGCTTCAAATTCACCGCGAAGCAATCATCGCGGCTCTAGACAAGCCGGCGCCGCGCGGCGCGTAATCACTCTTAGCGGTTTAGTCTTAGCGATTTAGTCTTGGCGGTTTAGTCTCGGCCGATTAGTTGTTGCAGATCAGTCCTGGTCGATCTCGGGATCGGGTTCAGTCTCGAAATTGCGCAGCACGGCTTTCCGGATCGTGTCCGCATAGCCGCGATATTCCTTGGCGCGATCGTCATACATGTTCGCAATCGCCCTGCGTCCGCTCTGGCGGCCTTCTTCGCTCATGCGCGAGACGAGCTCGGCCCGCTCCTCGATAATCCGCAACGCAACCCGCAGCGCTTCGTCGACGCGCCCCTCCTGCTCCTTGGCAAGGATATCGGCGGAATAAGCGTGGCCGACCTGGCAGCGGAAGCGCAAAGGGCCGCTCGCGCGCATCTTGGACAAGACACCGCCGCACGCCGGACAGGTCAGCGCGGCCGGATCGGCAATCTTGCTCAAAAGATCGGTACCGATGCGCTCGCCCATCGCGATGTCGACTTCGAGCCGCAATTCGGGCGGCACCGGCAGTTTCGGTCCGGGCGGCTGCCGCGCCATGTCGGAGAGAACGTCGCCGAGCCGCGCGCTCGGAATGCAGAGATCGGCAATCGTCGCGTCGAGTGCGCGGCGCGGCATTTCGTCGGCGATCGCGTCCGTCGGGTCCTGCACGAGCGCGATGCCGCCGCATTGCTTGATCGCGTGCAGGCCGGCGGCGCCGTCGCTCAACAGGCCGCTCAGAACGACGCCGATGACGCGCGGGCCGTAGACCATCGCGGCCGAGCGGAACAGCGGATCGATTGCCGGTCGCACCATGTTCTCGCGCGGGCCGCGGCCAAGCCGGATCACGCCTTTCGACAGGATCATGTGGCGGTTGGGCGCGGCGATGTAGATTTGTCCGGGCTCGATTGCCATGCCGTCTTCCGCTTGCCGCGCCGGAAGCGGGCCGGCGGCGCTGGCGACGTTCGACAACAGCCCGATACTGCGCGAGGGGATGTGCAGAACGATGAACACAGCGGCGGGAAGATTGCCCGGCAGTCCGCCAAGAATGGCCTTGAGCGGAGCCGTGGCGCCACTCGATCCGCCGATCACGATAATGTCGCGGTTGTCCATGCCGGCCGCCGCTCCAAAGACGGTCAACCGCTAACGGCCGGAGCGGTTCCTAATCAGCCGTAGAGCGCTTTGGCGATCGTCTCCGGCGTCACCGGCTTTTCGCAATGCTTGATCGCGGCATGGCGCGGCGGGACGACCGTTTTGTCGTAGCCGGTCGCGAAGACGAACGGGATGCCGCGGTCGGCAAGCTCGTCGGCAACCGGATACACCATCTCGCCGTGCAGATTGATGTCGAGGATCGCCGCATCGATGCGCGGCGTGCTGTGCACGAGATCGAGCGCGTCCTCGACTGCCCCTACGGGGCCGACAATCTCTGCCCCGTCGGCGCGAAAAATGCGGACGATGTCGGCTGCGATGAAATATTCGTCTTCGACGACCAAGACATGCCGGCCGGAAAGCGCTTTGGAGTCCTGGAGCACTGTCATTCTCCAGCTGGTTTTCCCCGCAACGCTTGCGCCATCCGAAAGTTTCCCGCAAGTGCAACCGCGCAAGTGCAACCGCGAACTTGCGTCCGCCGTTTTCGTCGCTGGAGCCTCAACATGTTCGGTAAAGGCAGGTCCGAAGTCAGAGTGGATCGCGCGGCAGGCCCGCATCGGGGCCGGGGCTAACGGTGCTTCGGTCCGCCTTGAACCGGCTCGTCCGCAAGCTTGAGGCGGAAGGAACACCGCTCGCACCTGCAGAAAAAGAAGCGCTGCTGCGGTTGCCGTTGACCCTCAGGGAAGTGCGTGCGGACCAGGATATCGTCCGTCAAGGCGACCGGCCAACGCAATGCTGCATGGTCGTCGAAGGGTTTCTGTGCTCCTACAAAATGCTTCCGGACGGCGAACGACAAATCTTGTCGTTTCACGTGCCGGGCGAAATTCCCGACCTGCAGAGCCTGTTCCTGGAGAAGATGGACCACGCTCTGACAACGATCGCGCCAAGCACGATCGCGTTTATCCCTCATGAAGCGGTCAACGTGCTTTTGGAACAGCACTTCAGGATCGCGCGAATCTTGTGGCGGGAAATGCTGATCGACGCTGCGATATCGCGCGAATGGATTGTCAACACCGGCAGCCGCGATGCCTATGCGCGGATCTCCCACTTGCTTTGCGAGTTGTTCTACAAGCTCCAAGCCGTCGGATTGACGAAGGGCACTTCGTTCAATTGTCCGATAACGCAGACCGAAGTGGCAGATGCGACCGGCTTATCGACGGTTCACGTCAATCGCAGCGTTCAGGAATTGCGCGGCAATCGATTGATCGAGTGGGAGCGCGGCACCTGCACGATCCTCGACTTGCAGGCCTTAGAAGATGCAGCGATGTTTGATCTGGATTACCTGCATCTCGCATCCGCTGGAGCTGCCTAGTCTCCAAAGCGGGTGGCGCGGCGCATTCTCAGTCCGACGGTTCCGATAAGCGCTCCGTGTCCTTTGCGCCGGCGCGTTGCGGCTGCGATTTCTGCCGCGCTCGTGCCGCTTTCGCCTGCGACGACAGTTTCGACAGCACGCGCTCGACGATCGCCTCCGTCTCGGATTTCCATCCGGGCTTTGCGTCCTCGAGGTCCGGCGCATTTTCGGCGGGCTCGATATGCACGATGCGATAATTCCGCGTTTTCAGCTCGCGCAGGAAATCCGGCAGCATCGCCGCCGTCGAGGGGCGGCTGTCATGGAACAGGATGATGCCGCGTTTCGCCTCGTCGAGCCGCGACATGATCAGCTTCAATTCCGCCTCCGGCGTCATCTCCAGCCAGTCGGACGCCCAGAGATCGGTGCCGAAAACCGCGATGTTCTTTGAAGCCAGCCACGCGAGAAGCGGCTTCGTGTCGGCAAAACCCGGGAAGCGGAAAAACGGCACATGCGGCTTATCGGGCGTTCCTGCCTCGCCATAAGCGGCGCGCTCGTCGGCGGCGATCCCTTTCATGATGTCGGCGCGCGCCGCTTCGTCCGAGAGACCGCGCATCGTCACCTGGGGATGCGACCAGGTGTGATGCCCGACCGTGTGACCTTCGCGGATTTCCCTTTGCACGAGCTGCGGGTGCGCGGCCGCGTTCTGGCCGATCAGGAAGAAGGTCGCCTTGACGCATTGCGCTTTCAAAGCGTCGAGCACTTTGCCTGTCGGCTCGGGCAGCGGCCCATCGTCGAAGGTCAGAACGACTTCGTGATCTTCGAGCTTCAATGTTCGCGGATAGGTCTTCAGGCCGACTTCGAGTCCGTTCGGCGCGCCGATCGAGATCGTGCGCGACGTGCCGAGAACGTCGTCGCGGCCGGTACATTGGGCCGGCGCGGTTGCGGCTTCTGCAGGCGCCGCGGCGCGCGGCGGTGCGGCCGCAGCCGGTTTCGGCTTGGCACGTCTGGTTTTGTCTGTCGGATGTTGCGGAGCTCGAGGCATTTGCTCCTGCGCGGACGAACCGGCACCGTTGCCTTGCTCTTCTTGATAGGTGAGGCCCTGCGCGCCGGCAAGGCTCGGGACAGAGAGGGTTAGCGCAAGCGCGGCTGCGCCGGCGATCGATGGCGAGACTTTCTTCATGCGCTGCTATAGAGCGCATGCGCGGCAAGGAGATGGCGGCAGGGCGCGCGTGGACAGCATTTGCCACGGAATGGTAGAAAAGTAGGCGGGACTCGAAGCAGCTGATCTCCCTGCAATTTCTCTTCTCACGTGACGCAGACGAGCGAAGCGCAATGACCAACGCAGCCGTGCTTGGCGAATGGAAGCCGATGGCGGGCGCGCCGCAGGACGGCACGCTCGTCCTTGTGGCGATTCGCGAAAGCGAGCAGGGGCCGGCGCAGGTCGACGTCGCGCGCTGGGCGAAACCAGGCCGCGGGCAGGAGAAATGCTGGGTTTCGGCCGACTCCGCGCCGGATTGCCCGATCATCTATGCGGAGGGCGAGCTCGCCTTCTGGATGCCGCTGCCGACGACCGTCCCGCGCCTGCCGTCCGGCGCAATCGCGTCATCGAAATTGCCGCAAGTACCGGGTGAGAGCGAAGGGTCGGGAATCTAGCGCCCGACAAAAACCGGCGCGCGTTTCTCGACGAACGCTTTTGTCGCCTCGCGATGATCTTCGGTGCGGCCGGTGCTGACCTGGCCGATGGCTTCCGCATCGAGCAATTCGCTGAGCGTCCCCGATTCGGCGAGGTTCAGGTTCTTCTTCATCAGCGCGAGCGCGACGCGCGGGCCTTTGGCGAGCGTGCGCGCAAACGCCATCGTCTCTTTCTGCAGCTGATCATCGGCAAACACGCGATTGACGATGCCGAGCGACAGCGCGTCGCGCGCCGATACGGGATCGGCGGTGAAATAAAGCTCGCGCGCTTTGGCGCTGCCGACGAGCTTCGTCAGGAAAAAGGTGCCGCCGAAATCGCCGGAAAATCCGACCTTGGCGAAGGCGGTAATAAAGCGCGCGGTTTCGCCGGCGAAGCGCAGATCGCAGGCAAGCGCGATCGAAAGGCCGGCGCCGGCGGCCGCACCGTTCACCATCGCGATCGTCGGCTTCGGGCTTTCGTGCAGCATGCGCGAGACCTCCATGCGCGCCCGCAGGTTTGCAGTTGCCTCGGCTTCGCTCGGCGGGGTCTCGTCTGCAGCCATGCGCTTCACGTCGCCGCCGGCGCAGAAAGCGCGGCCGGCGCCGGTCAGCACGATGACGCCGATTGCGGGATCGCCGGCAAGCCGCGGCAAGCCCTCGATGAGGCCGTCCATGATCTCCTTGGAAAAGGCGTTCATCCGCTCCGGACGATTGAGAGTGAGCGTCGCTACGCCGGCTTCGACGCTCTCGATCAGTTCCGCCATGCCGTTTTCTCCATCCCGCTACGCTGGCCTTTTTCGGTTTATTTGATACCGTCAACCATCGCTATTTCAAAGGCGCCGGAAGCAATCCATGAATGTGATGACGCCCGTTCACGACCAGGGAACGGCATATGAAATGCCGCCGTCAACCTACAAGGCTGCGCTTACCGAGGTGACGCGCGGCACGC
Source organism: Methylobacteriaceae bacterium (assembly GCA_019242655.1). Classification (GTDB taxonomy): domain Bacteria; phylum Pseudomonadota; class Alphaproteobacteria; order Rhizobiales; family Beijerinckiaceae; genus JAFASC01. The sequence goes on along the minus strand of JAFAVH010000279.1, from coordinate 5,526 downwards.
CGATGGGCGAATTGCTGCGACGCTATTGGCATCCCGTGGGTTTGTCGGTGGATGCGACAAGCACGCCACGGCAGGTGAAAGCGCTCGGCGAAGAATTGGTCCTATTTCGCGATGGGGCGGGGAAGGCCGGACTCCTGCATTCACGCTGCGCGCATCGCGGCACGACGCTTTACTACGGCAAGGTCGAGGAACGCGGAATTCGCTGCTGCTACCACGGCTGGCTTTTCGACGCGGAAGGTCATTGCCTCGAGCAGCCCTGCGAGCCGGAGGGCGGCCTCTTTCGCGATAAAGTGCGCCAGCCCTGGTATCCGGTCGAGGAGCGCTACGGCCTGATCTTCGCCTATATGGGGCCGCCGGCGAAGAAGCCGGTCCTGCCGCGCTACGAATGCCTCGAGGCGATGGACGAAGGCGAGTTCGTCGAAGCCGACGACACCTCGCTCGGCGGCGGTGGGCCGGTGATCATTCCCTGCAATTGGCTGCAGCATTACGAGAACGTGGTCGATCCCTTCCACGTGCCGGTCCTGCACGCTTCGTTCAGCGGCGCGCAATTCACGCAGGCCATGGCGGCGATGCCGCAGGTGACGTTCGAAATGTCGCCGCGCGGCGTGCTCGTGCGCTCGGTGCGCAAGCAGGATGACGGCCGCGTTTTCTACCGCGTTTCCGAAGCGGCATTGCCGACGCTTCGCGTCGTGCCGAACCCGCGCGTCGCGCAATTCGCGCGGGTCGAATCGATCGGCTGGGTGCTGCCGCTCGACGATACGAGCTTCCGCATCTATGTCGCGGGCCGCGCGAAGCAGGCCGGCGACATCGGCCGCATGCGCTCGAAATTCAACGGCAAATTCTGGTGGGAAATGTCGGAGGAAGAGCATCAAAAACATCCCGGCGACTATGAAGCGCAAGTTGGGCAGGGCCCGATCACGCTGCATTCGGAAGAGCATTTCGCTCAAAGCGATCGCGGCGTCTTGATGGTCCGGCGCATGCTGCAGCAACAGCTCGACGCGCTTGCCAAAGGCGAGGACCCGATCGGCATCAGCTTCGATGCCAAGGCGGCGGCTGTTGAGTTCGAGGCCGGCAATTACATCCGCGAGAGTTGAGACGATGGTTACCATCGAGAAGCCGCTCGCATCGCGCAGTGACGCAAGCGTATCGAGCACCAGCCGTTACTACGTTCTCGTTCTGCTCACGCTGATCTACGGCCTGAACTTTCTCGACCGCACGATTTTCAATGTACTGATCGAGCCGATCAAACGCGAATTCCAGCTCTCCGACACGGCGATGGGACTGCTCGCCGGTTTCGGCTTCGTGCTCTTCTATTCGCTGCTCGGCATGCCAGTTGCGCGCTTCGCCGATCGCGCCAACAGGCGCAACATCGTTGCTGTCGCGTTTGCCTTCTGGAGCGCGATGACGGCGCTCTGCGGCGTGGCGCAGAGCGTCGCCATGCTGGCGCTGGCGCGGATCGGCGTCGGCATCGGCGAATCTGCGGGGACACCGGCGTCGCAATCGATTGTCGCCGATCTTTTCAACAAGGACGAGCGGCCGCGCGCGCTCGGTATTTTCGCGATCGGGACGTATGTCGGCGTGTTTCTCGGCTACTTTGTCGGCGGCTGGGTCAATCAATATTACGGCTGGCGCACCGCGTTCCTCGTCGCCGGCCTGCCGGGAATTCTGCTCGCAATTTTGTTCCGCATGACCGTGCAGGAGCCGCGCCGGGGCGCGTCCGACGCCGGCGCGTCGCAAGTATCGGAGCCACTCGGCCCGACATTCTCATTCCTGTTCTCGCAGAAGACTTTCGTCATTGTGCTGATCGGCTTTTGTCTGACGTCGTATCTGAACTACGCGACGGCGGCCTGGATCCCGCCGTTCCTCGCGCGCGTGCATCATCTGACCAGTGCGCAGGTCGGCACGTATGCCGGCACGTTCAAAGGGTTGTTCGGCATTGCCGGCACGCTTCTCGGGGGCTTTGTCGTCGCGCGTATCAGCCGAGACGACGATCGCTGGAAGCTGTGGGCGCCGGCGATCATGTCGGGACTTGCCGGCCCGGTCTTCGCGCTCTGCATGCTGACGCCGAGCTTCGGGACGATGATCGCGATGCTCGGGCTGACATCGCTCCTCGTCGGCTTCCATCTCGGGCCGATTTTCGCGATCGCGCAGACGGTGGCGAAGCCCAGCATGCGCGCGCTCGCGGCCGCGACGGTGCTGCTCACCGCAACATGTTTTGGACAGGGCGTGGGCCCGCTCGTTGTCGGCGCCCTCAATGACATGTGGAAGGGCCAATACGGCGTCGATGCGGTGCGCTACTCGATGCTCACGTGCAGCATCGCGACCATGCTTGGCGCACTCCTGTTCGTGTGGGCGGCGCAATCGATCCGCACCGACATCGCGCGGGCCAAAGCAGGCTAGCGCGCCAAACAAAAAGAGCGCGCCGGCCGCGCCGCGCGCTCTTTCAAAAAGGTTTTGCTCAGAACCTGGTTAGTGCAGGCTTACCGGCTGCAATTCGTTCTGCCAGGCGTTGGCAATCGCCGTCTCGCGCGATTCGGTGAGCAGGATCGGCGTGCCGTCGGCGCCGAGCAGCGCGAAGAGCGACAGCCCCGGCTGGATCGCCTCTGCCTGCGGAAACAGGCGGTTGAATTCTTCGGACCGGATCGGCCGGACATAGGCGATCGCGCCTTGGCCGAGATGGGCGAATTGCTCTGCCGTGAACGGCTCGGGCTTTTCGGTTTTCGTCATCGTCTCGATCATCTTCTTTCTCCTTGCGGTCCCGTTCGGGCCCCGCTCTTGTGGGTGCGTACCTTCAGTCCCGCACCGCGATTTTCACTCGTTTCACCACCCTCTCAGGTTCCGGGCGTATCAGATCGATAGCGAGAAGCCCCTTTTCAAGGCTGGCGCCGTCGACCTGCATGCCTTCTGCCAGCAGGAAGACCCGCTGGAATTGCCGCGCGGCGATGCCGCGATGCAAAAAGTGTCGCTCCGGTCCCTCGCCTTGTCGACCACGAATGACGAGCTGACCCTCCTCGATAAGGATTTCCAGCTCATCCTGTGTGAAACCGGCAACAGCCAGCGTGATGCGTAGGCGCTCCGGCGAGCTCTCCGTCCGCGCCAACCGCTCGATATTGTAGGGCGGGTAGCCATCGCCCGGCGTGCGCGTCGCCCGCTCCAAAGCCCGCTCGATCTCGTCGAAGCCGAGCAGGAAAGGCGAGTTCAATGACGGCACGCGCGACATGGACGAAGCCCGTTTGGCACTTCGAGAGACACGCTCACAACCTCGAAAGCACCATGAGCGTGCAGGTAAAATATGTGTTTTTCCTGAACCGGTTCAAGGAGTAGCCGGCAGCCCGCGCAGTGCCTCGTCGAGCATGTCGGGCGGAAGCTCGAAGATCCGAGGTCCGTCCACCCAGATGAGGAAAGAGCGGACGCGGCGGCCGGGGTAGATGGCGGCGAGAACGGCGCCGTAGAGCGCGGCTTGCGCAATATAGGCAACCGGCGTGGCCTTAAGCGAAGCAGGGGCAGCGCCCGTCTTGAAATCGCAGAAGAGAACTTCCGCGGAATTTGCGGCGAGCCGATCGATGCGGCCGGCAACGTCCGCGCTTGCACCCGGCGGCAGTGCGACCGTCGCGGCAATCTCCACCTCGGCCAACGACCCCGGCGCGAAAAGCGGCGCGCAGGCCGCGTCGTCCAGAACAGCCAGAGCGCTTTGCAGCAGCGCTGCGCGCTCGTCTGCGCTCAAGTTCGGCGCCCGCGCTGCAAGGTATCGCTCGCCCGCGGCGCTGCGTCCGTCTGAACTCAAGCCTGGCAGATGCTGCAGCAAAGAATGCAGCAACCGTCCGCGATCCAAGGCGGCAGCCGATCCGGCGCCGCCGCGCAGATCGCTCGCACGCGACGGCTGCACGGCTGCGATGCGCGGTTCGGCCCGCGCCGGCATTCGAATCCAGTCGGGCAATTCGACGCGCGCCATTGCGGTTGCAGCTGTCGAATCTGCCGTTGCCACGTCGCGGCTCTGCCCGCGCCGCAAGATTGTAAGCATGGAATCGACCGGATCGGGGACGACCTCCGCACCCGGTTCGAGCGAGCGGCGCACGATTCTGTACCAACACTCGTCCGGCGCTTCGCGCACGCCTTGATAGCCGGCGATGATCAGCCGCTCCTCGGCGCGCGTCATCGCGACGTAGAGGAGCCGCCGATATTCGGCCTCCTGCATCTCCTTCTGCTGCAAGCGCGCTGCAGCGACGGGCGCGGGATCGCCGGCCTTTTTCGGCGACCAGACGATCAGCGGCTGCCGCGGATCTCCGACCGGGAAGAGGCACGGCGCGCTCTGCGGCGCCGGCAGCGAGCAGGTGTCCGGCAGGAAGATGATCTTTGCTTCGAGCCCCTTCGCGGCGTGCACGGTCATGACGCGCACATTGTCTTCGGCTTGATCCATGTCGCGCTTGATCTCGAGCTCGAGCGCCTCGAAACGCGACAAAAACGTTGCGAGCGCCGGCGCTTCCTCGCGCTCATGAGTGAGCGTCAAGCGCAGGAACTCGTCGATCGCATCGTTAGCCTCCGGGCCGAGCCGTGCGAGGAAATGTTCGCGCCCGCCCTCCGGACCCAGAATTTGCATGAAGAAATCAAAAGGCGTGCACGCGGCCACACGCGCGCGCCAGGCCTCGATGCGCTGCACGGCTTTGATGTGCCAAAGTTCCGTCGAGCGCGTGAGCGCTTCATAGAGGGATGCGCTGCGTTTCGGCGCAAGCGCCAGGAGGTCGTTGTCGTCGAGGCCGATCAGCGGTGATTTTAGAACGGTCGCGAGGGTCAGATCGTCTTCCGGCAGGAGGGCCGCCTGTGCGGCGGCGATCAGATCCATGACGGCGATATGTTCGCCGAGCTTCAGGCGATCGGCACCTGCCGTTGGAATATTGCGCTCCTTCAGCGCGCGGATCATCGCCTCGAAAAACGCGTCGCGCTTGCGCACGAGAATGAGAAAATCGCTCGGGCGGATCGGCCGCGACGAGCCGGGATGCTCGCCTTCGACGCGCTCATGTGAGAGCGGATCGAGCATCGCTTCGATGCGCGCGGCAATTCGCTGTGCGACCTTGACTGGCGGATCGTGATCATCGAATTGGTCGAGCGGCAATTGCCAATCGCGCGGCTCTTCGCCCTCGCCTTTGCACTCGATATCCCAAAGCTCGACGATGCCCGGAAGACTTGCTTTCCAGGCTTCGTGCGGCGGCGGTTTTTCCCGCGCATCGGCAAGCAGGCCGCGATAATGCGGTTCGACCGCAAAGACCTCATCCACCGCCTTGAGAATGTCGGGGCTCGACCTGAAGGAAAGCGTTAGCGGCACCTCGGCGAATTTTTCATCGACGGCCGTCACGCGCTTCTTGAAGTCGCGATGCATCTCCAGGAATTTGTTCGGCGCCGCGCCCTGGAACGAAAAGATCGACTGCTTCTCGTCGCCGACGGCAAAGAAAGTGCGGCGCGTGAGGCGCTGACCGGCGCCGGAAAAGAAATCCTCGGTCAATTGCGCCAGGATTTCCCATTGCGCTTCGC
>JAFAVH010000129.1 GCA_019242655.1 Methylobacteriaceae bacterium | reverse complement strand
TTTCGCGCTCAATCGCGACGATCTTTTCCACGTTGGCGTTGTTTAAGACTCGCTCGGTGTTGCGGATCGCGCGCATGATCAGGCGGGTATCGAGTTCGCTTGCGGCGACGAGCGCCTTTTTCACGTTGTCATGAACCGGCGCTTCTTTGGTGGCGATGAAACGCGTTCCCATATTCATGCCGTCGGCACCCATGGCAAGCGCCGCGACAAGGCTGCGCGCATCCGCCATGCCGCCCGACGCGACGAACGGAACCTTCAACTCCTCGGCAGCGCGGGGCAGAAGGATCATATTGGGTATATCGTCTTCGCCCGGGTGACCGCCGCATTCGAAGCCGTCGACGCTGACAGCATCGCAGCCGATGCGTTCGGCTTTTAGAGAATGGCGCACCGAGGTGCATTTGTGGATGACCTTGATGCCGGCCGCTTTCAAAGCCGGCATGTATTGTTCCGGGCTGCGGCCCGCCGTCTCGACGATTTTAACCCCGCCTTGTTTGATGGCGTCGATATATTCGGGGTAGGGCGGCTTGGTGAAAGCCGGCAGGAACGTGAGGTTCACGCCAAATGGCTTGTCGGTCATCCCGCGACAGCGGGCGATCTCCTTCGCGAGATTTTCCGGCGACTTCTGCGTAAGACCCGTGATGATGCCGAGGCCACCGGCATTTGAAACGGCGGCGGCGAGGTCGGCGAAGCCAACGAAATGCATGCCACCTTGGATGATCGGATGCTCGATGCCGAACAATTCGGTGATTCTCGTCTTCATGGACGTTTCCCCGGCAATGGTTCGCTTCCCAGCCAAATTGCAGACGTTATCTGAAGGTGCGAACCGGCTTTTAGTCAAGACTGAGTGGGAGAGGCGATCCTGCTAGAAGCCACACGCGGATGTAGCAAGCAAGGCGGGAAGTCGGTTAGACAGCAAGCCTTTCCGCGACGAAAATCAGGCGCTGCGCCATCATGCCGAGGTCCTGGTTGCGCGTCGAGGTCGAGGCAAATTGTGCCGGACCTTGCAGCACGGCAAAACCGCTGCGCGTCAGCAACGCGACCATCGTGACCTCGTCGTAGAGCCGCTCGGCGTAAAACCGATCCGCTACGACACCGCGTTCCACATGCGCGGTCATTTCCCGTGTGATCAGCCGGTCGCCGGTGGCCGACAACGTGCGTTCGCGGCAAGTGAACATATCTTCGGCGATCCACTCCCATGAGCGCGGCTCGAAATGCTGGCCAACATGCTTGCCGTCGCTCACGTCGAGCAACAGTTTTCCGCCGGAGCGTAAAATTCTGTGAATGTCGCAAAGCATGGCCGCATCATCGCTTGCACTTGCGAAATAGCCGAAACTGTTACCGAGCAAGAGCGCGGCGTCGAAGCTTTCGTCCGATAAAGGAATGTTCCGCGCATCCGCTTCGTGAAAACGGACTGCCAGTCCGGCCGCTTGCGCCCGAAGGCTGGCCTGTTGCAGAAGGAAAGCACTACGATCAACGCCGGTAAGATTCGTGAAGCCGCGCCGCGCGAGCTCGAGCGTGTGCCGGCCTTGGCCGCAGCAGACATCCAGAATCGCCGCGTCTTTCTCAAGCGGCAGCAGGTCCAGGAAGAGATCGACCTCGCGACAGGTCAGTTCGGCATTTTCAACGACATCGCCATCGGTCTTGAGGTAGAGTTCATCGAAAATCTCATCCCACCAACGTGGCGAGACGTGCGCTTCGAGATTGGCGAGCGGACCGGGCGCCGGGGGACACGGTGTCTTGCGTCGCGACGAAAGGGGAATTGTCATACAGCACCGCCGTAAAATCCGAGTTCTTCGAGCCGAGCGAGTTCCTTTGCCTCGAGCTTGACGCCGATGTCGCGGCGATAGCGCGCGTTCGGGATCACGATCCGATCCGCCAGCTCATAGGCTCTCTCGCGCGCGGCGCCGATCGAGGTTCCAACGCCCGTCACGATCATCGTCCAACCATGCATCCCGGCGGTCACGAGCTCGCCGTCTCGCCTGCCGACCTCGGCGAAATGCAAATGACGGCGATTACTCTCGTCAATCTCGCCCTCGAACAAAATCGGCAGGCCCGCCGGCTCGGAAGGAACACGCTTGCGATTGTAGGGGAAGGGCCGCGTCGTCAAAACAACGCCGACGCAGTAGCCCGGCCGGGTTTCGAATTCTGTTCCCGATCGCGTGACCATCATCTTGAAGAGGTCAGCCCATTGCATCTCTTGCAAAGGCTCGAGGATCGCATAACCGGGACAACCGAAACGGCAGGTGAATTCAAGCGGCCAAATGCCGTTTTCGTTCACGATCGTGTTCAGGTTGATATAGCCGCAATAGCCGTTCTGCCTGAGCAGCGGCTCCATCCGTCGCAGGGTCCTGTCGAAAAAGGCGCTTGTGCCGCTATACGTCACGACAGTTCCCATTTCGCCGGTCAATTCACCGAGATCGCCGGGGAAAAATCGTTTATGTTCCCAGTCGAGACAGGCCGGCGTCAGGAACTTGCCGCCATCGAAGTAGGCGCCGACGCCCATCTCGATCCCGCTCATATGCTGCATGAGCACGTAACTCGCGTCGGTGCCATCGAACTGCTTGAAGCGCGCGGCAATCACCGCCTTCACGTCACGCCCATCTTCCATCCGGCCGACGTAATTGTCCGCCGACGCAAAGCCATGCCCGTTGAATTTGAGGACATATCGGCCTGGATTTGCCGAGATGAAATCCTGTCCGGCTTTTGCCGTGCCGAACTCTTCGATCCGGCAGATCGGAAAGCCGAGATCGGAAAGCGTCCTCTGTGCGAAGCCACGATCATTCTCGAGCCGGTCGCCATAAGCGCTGCCGCCGACCACGTGGAAGCCGTCCCGGCGGAGTGAGTCCTGCAGCTCGCCGCGATTGTAGGAAACGTTCTCGAAAAGGATGATGCCGTCGTCGCCGGCCTCGTGCACCCAATCAAGCTCCTGCTTCCAATCGGGTGTTCGCCTCACCATGCTGGCGAGCACATCCTGGCATTCCGGTTCAGCGACGAAGATGCGCACTTCATGGCCCTGTTCGGTCAGGCGAAGATACATCGAGGCCATGTCGCAAGTGTCACCGATGGCGAGAAACCGCATCTCGTCCTCGAGGTTGAACAGCTATCGACAAGTTCCAAGTCGGCTTACGGTTCCGCCGCAGAGCAAGGAAGACGATGGCTGCCCGAATAAACCCGCTTGTGAGCGCAACCGCGAGCCCTGCGATCCTGGAAACGCGCGCTTGGCTCGGAGCTTACGATGGCAGCAAAGGCCGGCCCATCGATCTGTCGCAGGCCGCACCGCCTTATGCGCCGCCGCCGGAATTGTTGGCACGGCTCGCCGCTGCGGCGCAGTCGCCATCAACTGCGCTCTATGGCCCGGTGCCGGGAGAATATGCTCTGCGGCAGGCCTATGCGGCGCATGTGTCGGATCTCTATGGCGCCGAAATTCCCCCGGCGCGGATTACGATCACCGCCGGGTGCAATCAGGCTTTCGTCATCGCGACGATGCTCGTCGCCGCGGCGGGAGACGCAATCATTCTGCCCGCACCATGGTACTTCAATCACAAAATGACGCTCGACATGCTTGGCGTAGACGCGCGTGTTCTGCCCTGTACTGCGGAAGACGGTTTCATTCCAGATCCGCGCCGGGCCGCGTCGCTCATCGATGGAAGGGCCCGGGCGATCGTGCTCGTGACACCCAACAATCCGACAGGCGCGATTTATCCGCCGGCGACGATCGAAGCGTTCGCGCAGCTCTGCCAGGATAAAGGCTTGTGGCTTATCATCGATGAAACTTATCGCGATTTTCTGCCGGAAGATGCGGCGCGACCGCATGCAATATCTCGGGATGCGGCGCTCAGCGGCAATGTCATCGGCCTCTACAGCTTCTCGAAATCCTTTGCCTTGCCTGGCCATCGGCTTGGCGCGATGACTTTTCCCGCCGAATTCGGAGCGGAAATCCTAAAAATCCAGGATTGCCTGCAGATTTGCCCGGCACGCGCCGGACAAGCGGCTGTCACGTGGGGTCTGGAGACTCTCGGCGAGTGGCGCAATAGCAATCGCAGGCGCTTCGGCGAGCGGGCAAAACAATTTCGATTGGCGCTGGCGCAAATCCAGGATTGGACGATCGACTCGCTCGGCGCGTTCTTCGCCTATGTCCGGCATCCCTGCCGGGGACTTCCCGCGGAGCAGGTGGCAAAGCGCCTCGCGGTCGAAAACGGGCTGCTGATGATCCCGGGAAGTTACTTCGGACCGGGGCAGGACGAACACCTGCGCGTCTCGTTCGGCAATCTTACCGCGGAGAGCTTGGAGCAATTACCGGCGCGGTTCAGGCTGTAGGGGACTATCCGCACGTCCCGAGCGGCACGTAGCCCGCGACGAGGCCGACCTGGTCCACCACCATCTGCCGCGCCGGATAACAGCGGAAGACGTGGGTCGGCACGTAATAGACGTAGCCCGGCATGAGGCGATAGCCGTAAGGATAGGCGGGCAGCGTGCGCGTATGCATGTGTGCGACCGCATGGCGGTGTTGGTGACGCGCGCCATTGGCGGAGGCCGACGCGGTGATGCCGAGCGCGAGGCCGGCGCTCAGGGCAACGCCCAAAATTTTCGGGATTGAACGCATAGGAAGACTCACGCTTTACTCGCCTGCCTGAACAAAAGACGCGCATAACGGTTGCGCTTCTGCCAGGGATTTCGCGATTGTAGCTTAACCGGTCGGACGCGTGGAGCGGGAACGTCTGCCGACGTTAATGATTGCTTGATAAGAGAGATCGGACTGGTTTCACAACGCAGGAGGCGACCATGGCCGCAGTCGAAATGGTCATCGGCAAAAACGGCTCGACTAAGGTAACCGGCGACGTTCTAATAAAGGATCACGAAGGCAACGCGATCAATCCGCCGGGAAATCCATTCTGGCTTTGCCGCTGCGGCGCCTCCAAGACGAAGCCGTTTTGCGACGGCACGCACAAGAAGATCGGCTGGCGCGATGATTCCTATAGCGAAGCCTCGAGCGCGCCGCCTTCGCCCTCACTTTGAGAATTGCATTGCGCCGTCTTTGACTCTGCCGAAGCGCAAAGCCATCAAATCACGCGCGTAGTTCTGATAAAGCTTCCACGGCTTTTGCGAGCCCTGCCGTGGCAATTGATTGATCGCGCGCTGCACATAACCTGAGGTGAACGAGAGCCACGGCACTTCCTGTACGGAAGGATCGCGCTTCGGCATACACAGACGGTAACCGTGCCGGTCCATGTAGCGCAACAGCCGGCAGACATATTCGCAGGT
>JAFAVH010000123.1 GCA_019242655.1 Methylobacteriaceae bacterium | reverse complement strand
CGATGCGCCGCCGAGCATGGCGCTGCCCGCGTCAAGCGAGACGGTCCCGAATTTATCGAGCGCGGTCGCGCCGCGGTCGAAAGTGGCTCACTCAGCGAGCAGATTGCCGCGGACATGGATTTCCATGCCTTTGTTACCGAACTCTCCGGCAATCCGTTGATAGGCGAAACGACGACACCGCACTGGCCTTATTTGCGGCGGGTGATGGCCGAAGTGCTGCGCGACGACGAAGAGATGCCCAAGAACATTTGGGACGAGCACGACGAAATTCTCGAGACGGTCATTGCTGGAGATCGCAATTCGGCAGAAAAGCTCAGCCGCCAACACATATTGCGTGCGGCAGATATTTTTGTCGCGCGGCTACAAGCTCAACAAGCAGCGGCAAATGAGGATGTTCGCGCGCGCCGCTCGCGCCTTATCAGCCGTTAGCGTGACAGATCCGCAAGCACGCCGCAGAGTTCGGGACAAACGAGGCCGCCGTCTCGTCGGATTGTTCATATCGGCCCAAGCATTTACGACACGGCACCCGGAGAAACAGATCGATGTCGGAAAAGGTAACGTTGGCCCTTCTCGAGGAAATCATGGCTGCCTTCAACAGCAGGGACGTCGAGCGGATCATGTCCCATTTCGCAGACGACTGCACATTCTTCGCTTCACGCGGAGACGAGGTTTGCGGACAGCGCATTCACGGCAAGGAAGCCGTTCGAAAATACCTGGCGGACAGGTTTAAAGTCATTCCCGATATGAGATGGATTCCGACATACGATCACGTCTATGACAACAAGGCTGTCTCTGTCTGGATGGTGAAAGGAACGAGCGCAAACGGCGAGATTATCGATGCTCAAGGATGCGATTTGTGGGAATTCCGCGGTGATAAGGTCTTAAACAAAGACACCTATTGGAAAATCCGCTTCGCCAAATGATGTTGGATGGAAATTCGCTTTGAGGGGCTGCAGCCACGGCGTGGGCGCCGCCTCGAGCCGAGCTGCTATCCCGATCCAGGCAAGATCGAATGGCCTAATTCATTGACTAAAGTGGTGGAGCCAGACGGAATCGAACCGACGACCTCTTCAATGCCATTGAAGCGCTCTCCCAACTGAGCTATGGCCCCGCGCGTCGAGCAAGGCCGCTCGCTCAAAAGAGCGTGCGCGGGTCCTGCCTGAAGCGAGGCTCGGGTCTATAATTCAAGGCGCGAGGCTTCACAAGCCTGGCGGGCGCATGGACCAGCGCGACGATCCATCTGCTGGACGAGGCCGCAGATGCGGCTATTCCTACACGCCTCTGTGGAGCGGCGGCCTTGCATCTCGATCCAAAACCATCGCCCGTACCGGCTAAGCGTTCGCGGCTGCTCGACCGCCGGCTTCTCCTGCCGCTGCTTATTTTTGCCGTCGGCCTTGTGGCGCTCGGAATTGCCGCCTTCGCGACGCTGCGCGATGCCGACGCACCGGCGGTCTCGAGCATTGGCGGCCCGTTCACGCTTGCCGGCTCAAATGGACAAACAATCACGCAAAAAGATTTCGCCGGCGAACCGACCTTGGTCTTCTTCGGCTATACGCATTGCCCCGATGTTTGCCCGGCGACGCTGTTTGAAATGTCGGAGGTTCTGCGAGCGCTCGGGCCCGACAAGAAGGCCGCCGCGCTGTTCGTCACAGTCGACCCCGAGCGCGACACCCCTGACGTCCTGAACGAATATCTATCGAGCTTCGATCCCCGCATCATCGGCGTGACGGGTAGCCGCGAGCAGCTCGATCCGGTGCTCAAGGAATTTCGCGTCTACTCGCGCAAGGTCGCCGGCGAGGGCGATGATTACACGATGGATCACACCGCGCTTGTCTACCTTATGGACAAGCAATGGCGATTTGTGCGGCCCTTCCGCATGGATCGCAAGCCCGAGGCGGCAGCGGCGGAGCTTTCCAAATATCTTTGACGATAAGCAAGCATCTCTAACGGCGGCTAATAAGCGCCGATCGGAAAATATTTGAGATAGAGGTCGGCGTAGACGCCACGCTCCGCCAACTTCGCCAAGGCATAGTCAAGGATGCGGCGTAGGTTCGCGTTGGTGCCGCGCACCGCTATGCCCACACCCTCACCGAAGAAGTTCGGATCGAGAAAAGCGCCGCCCTTGAACGCGCAACAGCCGGACGCGTCGGTTCCGTTCAGCCAGAAGCTCAGCGCGTTGGCATCGCCGAACAAGGTCTCGATCTCGCCATTGCGCAGCGCGGCGCGCATCGCTTGCGAAGATTCGAATGTCTTGATGGTCGACTTGGCGAAAAAGGTTTGCAGAAAGGCGCTGTGTGCGCTTTTGCCGACGACGCCGATCGTATGGCCGGCGAGCGCTTCGGGAACTGCTTCGCCGAGAGGCGATGACCGCAAGGTAACAAACCGGCCGGGCGTCAAATAATACGGCGACGTAAATGCGACACGCTTGCGCGTCTCATTGTTGATCTGCAGGGACGCGACAATCGCATCACCGCGATTTTCATCCAGCGAGGGGATCAGCGTGTCCCAACGCCGCGCCTGAACGGTGCAGGCGACCTGTAGTTCTTCGCAGATCGCACGCCCAAGGTCGACATTAAATCCGGTCAACGTTCCGTCGGGCAAAGTAAAATTGAAGGGCGGGTAGTCGTCTTCAGTGATGAAGCGGATCAAGCGCAGGCCGCTCGTGTCGGGCTTCTCGACCCGATGCGTGAGATCCCACAAGATCGGGACGGAAGGATCGCCAGTCGGAGTCTGAGCGTGGGCGATCGCGCTCAGAGACAGCCCAGCAATCGCACTCAGCAGATGTGCGTAGATCTTCACCTTACGTGGCCGTCTTGTAAAATTGCGTGCAACGTTGAACATTAGTAACCAGTAGGCGTCCAGTCATTGCGTGAAGTAGCTGATGAGTTCGCTTTGGATTGAGCGTGAACGTGCCGCAAAGCCGGTCCGCCGGAAGGAATCGCATAGGTCACCTGCCCCTGCAAGGCCGCCGGGGCATGCAGCGGGCCGCACGACGGGTGAGGGCGAAACCTCGCCGGTCCTCGCGATGCTGGCCGCGCGCGGCGTTTCGCCAAGCCAGATCGCCGCCGCGGCGCAGGGGGCGTACCGGCAAGGTGTCACGGTCGCCGACTTTCTGATCGGCAACGGCCACGTCGCTGCGGACACGCTCTATCGCTGCGCCGCGCAGCATCTCGGCATGCCGTTCCTCGGCGACACCATTCCTCTGCAGGAGAATATCGAGCCGCATGCGACGGCACGGGAGGGATACGCACCGATCCTCCAAACCCGTGGGACTGGAGCCCGGATTGTCGTCGCGCCGCGTGGCGCGGCGCTCGAGCAGCTTATGTCCCGCACGCACCCGGCCGACCGGCTTCATGCGCCGCTCGCCCTTACGACGCCCGAGCGGCTCGATGCCGCCCTGCGCATGCATGCCGGCGCGACGATTGCGGCGGAAGCGTCGGAATTACTGCATGACTTCGATCCGACACTGTGCGTGCGCGATGGGCCGACGCGCGGAGAGAAGGCGATTGCACTTCTGTGTGCGGCGGCCGTTGCGATCGTCGCTTTGATGTTTCCTCTCGTCGCCGGCACTTGCCTGGCGCTCGTATTCTTTGCGGCGATCCTGCTGCGGCTGTTTTCGGCGGCAGCGAGTTCTGGGCCGCTTGCGGCTGCCCCACCTCTGACGGACGCGAACCTGCCGGTCTACACGATCATCGTGGCGCTCTATCGCGAAGAGGCGGTGATCGCGCAATTACTGAGCGCGCTGGAGGAACTAGACTATCCGCATGCCAAGCTCGACACGAAGATTGTCGTTGAAGCCGACGACCTCGAAACGATCGAGGCGCTCCGCGCGGCGCGGCAGCGTTTTCCCTTCGAAATAGTGATTGCGCCACCGGGCGCACCGCGAACAAAGCCGCGGGCGCTGAATATCGCGCTTCCCTTCGCGCGCGGCGCGCTGACTTGCGTCTTCGACGCCGAGGACAAGCCGGGCATCTCGCAATTGCGGCGCGCAGCGGAAATTTTCCATGGTAGCGCGCCTGACCTCGCCTGCCTGCAAGCACGGCTAATCGTCGACAATTACGCAGATAATTGGCTTACGCGACTCTACGCAATCGATTATGCGACCCTCTTCGAGGTGATCGTTCCGGGAATGACGAGGCTGGCGTTGCCGATTCCATTGGGAGGCACGTCCAATCACTTCCGCACGGCTGCCTTGCACAGTGTCAGCGGGTGGGACGCGTGCAATGTGACCGAGGATGCAGATCTCGGTTTGCGCCTGGCGCGGTTCGGATATCGCGTCGGAGCATTCGATTCGGAAACGTTCGAGGAAGTTCCGGCCGCCGTTCCCGCGTTTCTGCGCCAGCGGACACGATGGATCAAAGGCTGGATGCAGACCCTGTTCATCAATGCGCGCAATCCGCTGCGGCTCGTGCGGGAACTCGGATTTATTCCGGCCGCATGCACCGTGATCGGTCTCGGCAGCGCTATTCTCGGCGCGCTGCTGTGGCCGCTATTCGGGCTGGCGTTGTTGTGGAATGTTGTTCTGGATTCGCTGCCCGTTCCCCAAAGCATCGGGGAATACCTGCATAGCACCCTCTGGTTCTTCAATGCGCTTTTCGGCGCGTTCGCGGTTTTCGGTGCAATCGCCCTCGGCATGAAGCGCCAAAAGCTCGGCACGTTGTGGCCGTGGGTCTTGTTATGGCCGGCCTATCAGGCGCTCGTCACCATCGCAGCGTGGCGCGCGCTCATCGAACTCTGGCGCGATCCGTTTGGCTGGGCGAAGACCGAGCACGGTCTGGCGAAGAGCTGCCGCAGCCGGTCTGCTCTCTAGGCGGCCGGGCGCACGCTCTCCTCCGACTCCGGCACGCGCACCTCTTCGCCGTGCTTCGTACCCTGAAGCCAATTGGATAACCGGTCGAGATAAAGATAAACGATCGGCGTCGTGAATAGGGTCAGCGCCTGACTGACTATCAGGCCACCAACCATGCAATAGCCGAGCGGCTGACGCAGCTCCGAGCCGGTGCCGGTGCCGAGCATCAGCGGCACGCCACCTAGGATCGCCGCCATTGTCGTCATCATGATCGGCCGGAAGCGTAGACGGCAGGCCTCGCGAATCGACTCGGCCGGCGTCATGTCGCGATCCCGCTCCGCGTGAATCGCGAAATCGACCATCATGATTCCGTTCTTCTTGACGATGCCGATAAGCAGAATGATGCCGATGAGCGCGATCAGGCTGAAGTCGAAGCCGAACAACATCAGGGTCGCAACGGCGCCGAGGCCGGCAGAAGGCAACGTCGACAGAATCGTCAGCGGATGAATCGTGCTCTCGTAGAGCATGCCGAGAATGATGTAGATGACGATAAGCGCGGCGGTGATGAGATAGGGTTCGCTCTTGAGCGAGTCCTGGAACGCCGCCGCATTGCCCTGAAAAGCCCCCGCGAGCGAGGCGGGAACGTTGAGTTGGCGCATCACCTTGTCAATCGCCTCCGTCGCCTCGCCCAGCGAGACGTTCGGCGCAAGGTTGAAGCTGATCGTCGTCGCCGGGAATTGTCCTTGATGGCTGATCGAGAGCGGCTGCACCTTCTGCGTCGTCCAGTGGACGAAGGTTGCGAGCGGCACCTGCTGATTGGTCAGGGGCGACTTTAAATAAAGCCGATTAAGCGTCTCGGGATCTTCCTGCAGCTCCGGCAGGACTTCGAGCACAACGTGATAGCTGTTGAGCTGAGTGAAATATTGCGTGACCTGACGCTGCCCGAACGCGTCGTAAAGCGTGTCGTCGATAAGTTGTGGATCGATGCCGAACCGCCCCGCCTGATCGCGGTCGATCGTCAGGGTTAGCGTCGTGCCCTCGCTCTGCTGATCCGTCGCGACGTCCTGCAGCTCCGGGACTTTCTTGAACGCTGCGAGAATTTTCGGCGACCATTCATTGAGCTCGGTAAGATCGGCATCGGTCAGCGTATATTGATATTGCGTGCGCGTCGTACGGCCGCCGACCGTGATATCCTGTGCGTTCTGCAGGTAAATTGCTGCACCTTCTACCTTGGCGGCGGCGCGTCTTATCCTGCGGATAAATTCGTCCGCGCCGATGTCGCGCTCCGCGCGCGGTTTGAGCGTGATGAACATGCGGCCGGAATTGGTGCCGGTCGCTCCGCCGCCCGTCCCGATCGACATGCCGACAGTCTCGACCGCCGGATCGCGCAAGACCAGTTCACCGAACTGCTTTTGTATTCGCGCCATTTCCGGGAAGGAGACGCTCTGCGCCGCCTCCGTGGTTGCAATGATGAAGCCGGTATCTTGGTTCGGGAAAAATCCCTTCGGGATTATGACAAAGAGGTAGGCCGAGAGCGCAATGGTCCCAAAAAAAGTCAGGAGCGTGATGAAGCGATGACGCAGGCAGACATCGAGCATCGCCATGTAGCCGTCGAGCATGCGGTCGAAGAAGCGTTCGACCATCTGGTATAGCCGGCCGTGGCGAGCGTGCCGCTCGTCCTTCAGAAGCCGCGACGCCATCATCGGCGTGAGTGTGAGCGAGACGATGGCAGAGACGATAATCGTCATCGTCACCGTTACCGCGAATTCGCGGAACAGCCGTCCGAAAATACCACCCATCAGCAAGAGCGGAATAAAGACAGCGACGAGCGAAGCGCTGATCGACACGATGGTGAAACCGATCTCGCCGGCGCCCTTGAACGCCGCTTCCATCGGTTTCTCGCCTTCCTCGATGTGGCGAACGATATTTTCCAGCATGACGATCGCGTCGTCGACGACGAAGCCCACCGCGATCGTCAGCGCCATCAATGAAAGATTATCGAGACTATAGCCGACAATATACATCAGCGCCGCCGTGCCAAACAGCGACAGCGGCACGGTGACACTCGGGATGGCCGTCGCCCAGAAGTTACGCAGGAAAATGAAGATGACCATCACGACCAGCGCGATGGTCAGCATGAGCGTGAACTGCACGTCGTGAACCGAAGCGCGAATGGTTTGCGTGCGATCGCTCAAAATCTCGATCTTGACCGACGGCGGGATCGTTGCCCGCAATTTCGCAAGCTGGCTTTTTATGCGCTCCACCGTGCTGATCACGTTGGCACCGGGCTGTTTGAACACGACCAGCACGATCGCCGGCTTGTTTTCGGACCACCCGAGCTTCGTTACGTCTTCCGGGCCGTCGATCGCCTGCCCGAGATCGCTGACGCGGACCGGCGCGCCATTGCGATAGGCGACGATCACGTTGTTCCATGGCTTCGCCGACGTCAGCTGATCGTTGTCGTAGATCGTGTAGGAGCGCTTGGCGCCTTGGAACGTACCTTTCGGCAGATCGACGGTGGATACGGCGATCTTGGAGCGAACGTCCTCAAGCGAAATACCCTTCGCCGCAAGTTTCGCCGGGTCGATCTGTACCCGTACCGCTGGCTTTCGCTCGCCGCCAATGCTGACCTGCCCGACGCCGGAAATCTGGCTGACCTGCTGCGCAATCTTCGTGTCGGCAATGTCGTCGACCTGCTCCATGGGCAGCGTTTCGGACGAAACCGCAAACAGGATGATTGGCCGGTCGGCGGGATTGACCTTCCGGTAGGTTGGCGGTGTCGGCAGGTTCTTCGGCAATTGCCCGCTTGCCGCATTGATTGCCGCCTGAATGTCCTGCGCCGCCGCGTCGATATTGCGGTCAAGATCGAACTGAATGGTGATCGTGGTCGAGCCGAGCGCGCTCGATGAGGTGAGCTGCGAGACGCCGGAAATCTGCGCAAATTGCCGCTCCAAAGGCTGCGCAACAGATGACGCCATCGTCTCCGGGCTTGCGCCGGGAAGACTCGCGCTGACCTGGATCGTCGGAAAGTCGATCTGCGGCAGCGGCGCGACCGGCAGCAGCGGATAGGCGGCAAGACCGACCAGGAACACGCCGATCATCAAAAGCGTGGTTGCGATCGGCCGCCGGATGAAAGGTGCGGAGACGCCGCTCGCCATGACGAGTCCTACTTCGCGGCTTGCTGTTCCGGCGGCTGCTGATCGCCGCCACCTTTGTTGATAGCAACAAGCGTGCCGTTGGTCAGCCGATATTGCCCGGCGGTGACGACCGTTTCGCCAGGCTTGATGCCGTCTTTGACGACATAGAACTGCTCGGTCGCATAACCCGTCTTAATTGGGCGCGACTCGACTTTGTTGTCGGGCTTCACGACGTAGACATAGAGATCGTCCTGTCCGTGTAGAACTGCCGTCGCGGGGACGGTCGTCGCATTCTTTATGATGCCCGTCTGAATGCGGATGTTGACGAATTCGCCTGGCCAGAGTTTGTTCTCTTCGTTTGCAAACAGCGCTTTCAGCCGGATGGTGCCAGTTGCCGGATCGACGCTGTTGTCGATGAGGGCGAGCGCGCCTTGCGCGATTTCGGTCTTCGCATCCTGTTGAAGTGCCCACACTTTCACCGGGCCAGCCTTCGTCGCGCTCTGAAGATCAGGGAGGTAGCGCTCGGGCAGCGTGAAAATGCCGGCGATTGGCTGCAGCTGCGCGATCGTCACGAGCCCGTTCGAATCGGAGGCATGAACGATGTTGCCTTGGTCAACGAGCCGGAAGCCGGTGCGGCCCGATAGAGGCGCCGTGATGCGAGTATAGGAAAGCTGCGTCTGCGCGTTTTCGATTGCGGCGTCGTCGCCTGCGATCTGCGCGGTCAGCTGATCGACCAGCGCGACCTGCGTGTCGCGCTGTTGTCCCGTCGCGTACGCGCCGAGCTGGTTGTAGCGAGCAAGATCGCGCTGGGCATTGGCCCGTTGCGCCGTGTCTTGCTGCTTCTTGGCGATCGCTTGATCAAGCGCTGCTTGGAAGGGGCGCGGATCGATTTGGGCGAGGAGATCGCCCTCCTTGACCATCTGCCCCTCCTGGAAAGCCACTTTCTGCAGCTCCCCATCGACGCGCGATCGAACGACGACGGTGTTGGCCGCTTGGATCGAGCCGATGGCGGCAAGCTGAATCGGAACGTCCTGGCTTTGAGCTGTGTCTGCCGTCACGGGGATGGCGATCGGCGCCGGCGGTCCTTTCGGCGCCGGGGCGGGACGAAAACGGGTCCAATACACGCCGCCCGCCACGGCAAGGACGAGGATCAGAAGAAGCCAGGGCGAGAACCGCCGCCGCTTATGAACGGGTAACGCCCGCGGCTCCTCGGCGGCGCTCCGCCGCGCTACCACATCGTCAGGGAAGTTGGCGGCCCGCTCACCGGCCGCCATGGCGTCGCGCATCAAAGGTCAGCCCTATACAATCATGGGGCAAACGACTGACAATCGGCCGGGTTCAGCCAAATCTCAAATCGCCTGGACCCACGGCAATGCGCAAGTCCGGCCGCCAGCTCGGATCGGTAAAGTATACAGAATGCAATGCGATAGGCGATAATTAATCTTCGGTTAGGAACCGTTACGCTTAACGCCAGGCGAGGAGGCGCGCCTCGAGAACCCCGATCAGGCGTGCGACGATCAGCCCGAAGATCGACAGGACCACGACGCCGGCAAGCAGCTGGTCCGTTTGCATGAGATTGCCGGCCTGCAGCACAAAAGCTCCAATCCCCCGGTCGGCGCCGATCATCTCGGCCGAGACAACGAGAAGGAGTGCGATCGAGGCCGAGATACGGAACCCGGATAGAATGGACGGTAATGCGGCGGGGATGACGATCTTCCGTACGATCCCTGCGAACGGCAAATCAAAGCTCTGCGCCATGCGGATGAGCGTCCGCGGCACGGAATCGACGCCGCTATAAGTGGCGATCGTCGTTGGGAAGAAGACGCCGAGCGCAATCGTTGCGATTTTCGAGGGCTCGCCGATGCCGAGCCAGAGGATGAGCAGCGGCAAGAGCGCGATTTTCGGAATCGGGAACAGCGCCGAGACGACCGATATGCCGATCGAACGCGCAAGCCCCCAAAGCCCCATGGCGAGACCCACAGCCAGCCCGGCGGCCGTGCCAAGCACCCAGCCGACGCCGATCCGCATCGCCGAGGCGGCGATATGCCCGACGAGTTCGCCACTCAAGGTCAGCGCGACCAGCGCCCGGACAATGGCGAGGGGGCTCGGCAGGAAGAGCGGGCTGACCCAGCCATAGCTGCCGGCGGCCTGCCAGAGCGCGACTATGATCACGAAGGCGGCAAGACTGCCGTACCAGCGCGGCCTGAGCACAAAGCCGCGGCCGCGGAAGCGCACCGGCGCGAGGCGGGCCACGTCGGCCTCAGACATGCGCAACCTCGCGCTCGGCGTCGATCGCCTCCTCGCGGATCAAGGACCAGAGATGCCCGTGCAGGCGGGCGAGTTCTGCGCCAGCGTCCGGCATCGTTCGCTCGGCCCTTGCAACCGGCACGTCGATGATCTCGCGCAAACGGCCGGGCCGCCGCGAGAACACGGCGATGCGATCGGCCAATCGCAGCGCCTCATCGAGATTGTGCGTGACGTACAGCGCGCTCAGGCGCGTCGACGCGAGCAGGCCGGACAAATCCTCCATCAGAATTTCGCGCGTCTGACCGTCGAGCGCGGACAAGGGCTCGTCCATCAACAGGATCGACGGTTTCACTGCCAGCGCGCGTGCAATGCCGACGCGCTGACGCATGCCGCCGGACAGCTGTTTTGGATAAGCCTCGGCAAAATCTGTGAGCCCGGTTCGTCGCAGCGCATCCTTCACCAGATGCTGCATTTCGGCCCGCGGCAGATCGCGATGTTCCAGCGGCAGCTGTACATTGCCGGCAACACTGCGCCAGGGCAAAAGCGCAAAATCCTGAAACACGAACGTGATCGGGTTCAGCGCGTCAGGCGACAAGCCGCCAACACGAACATCACCGGAAGCCGGCTCGATCAAGCCCCCGACGATAGAGAGAAGCGTGCTCTTGCCGCAACCCGATGGGCCGACAATCGCAAATATCTCGTTGTCGTTCACATCGAAGGAGACATCGGACACGACATCGAGCGACCCAAAGCGATGCGAGACGCGCTCGACGACGATCGTCATCTACTACGGGACTTTGACAAAGCGCGGGTCGACGATCTTGTCGAGACCGAAGCCTTTGTCGACGAAGCCATGCTCTTGGAACCAGGCGAGCTGGTGCGCTACGCCCTGCACGTCGAGCGCGCCGTTCGGATCGATAAAGGCCAAACCGACTCTGATCTTGTCGACCGGCTGATTGGTGTTGTGCGCGATTGCATCGAGGAGCGGCTGCGTCTCAGGAGTAAGCGCGGCAACGCCGTCCTTCACCGAGGCAAGCAGGATGTCGTGGTAATCCTTGCAGCCGCGCCGATAGGCCGTGAGGAAGCGCTCGATCAGATCCGGATTGGCTTTCATCTTCTGCGAGACGAACACGGCGCCAAGCTGCCACGGCGCCTCGTCACCGCCCCAGCCGAGGAGGCGTGCGTCGCCGGAATCAATGAGCGGCTGTGCCGCCGTCGCCGGAAGGATCGCAGCTTCGACACGTCCGCCTTTGAGAGCCGACGCAACATTCGACATGGATTGCAGCGGCACGAACTTCACGTCCGACAGCGCAAATTTGTATTTTTCCGCAATCAGTCCGGCGCTGTAATGGAAGCTGGAGCCGACCTGCGTGATGCCAACGCTTTTGCCTTCAATATCTCGCATCGATTTCAAGCTGGCGCCTGACGGCTGCGCCGTCGCGAGATAGGCCATGAGCGGAAAACCGGCCACGTCCCGGCTCTGGCCGGCGACGATCGATACCGCGCCCTTTCCGGCAAGGTTGAACAAACCACCGGTAAACGCGGTGACGCCGACATCGACATCGCCCGATGCCGTTGCCACCGCGATCGGCTGCGCAGCGTCGAAGAATTTCAATTCCACATCAAGTCCGGCATCGCGGAAATAACCGTGATCCTGCGCGATGAAGACGTTGCCGGACGAGGCAAGCCGCAGCACGCCGACACGTACTTTCGCCGTGCCCTGCGCGAGCGCGGCACGATGCATCGTGACGAGCGTCGCGCCCGCAGACAAGCCGAACGTACGTCGCGTGAATCTCATTTCATCAACTCGCGAGACTGCGCATCTCTTTGATCAGGTCCGACTTGCCTTCAAATCCAATGCCGGGCAGATCGGGCATGGTGATATAGCCGTTCTCGACGCGCACGCCATCGGGAAAACCGCCATACGGCTGGAAGAGGTCGGGATAAGACTCGTTGCCGCCGAGTCTGAGGCCCGCGGCGATATTGAGCGACATCTGATGGCCGCCATGCGGAATGCAGCGTTTCGGCGACCAGCCGTAGTTCTTCAGCATATCGAGCGTGCGTAAATATTCGACGAGCCCGTAGCTCAGCGCGCAATCGAATTGCAGCCGGTCGCGATCCTTGCGCATGCCGCCATAGCGGATGAGATTGCGCGCATCCTGCATCGAGAACAAGTTCTCGCCGGTCGCCATCGGTTTCGAATAATGCTCGGCGAGCTTTGCCTGCAATTCGAAATCGAGCGGATCGCCCGCCTCTTCATACCAGAAGAGATCGTAAGCCGAGAGCGCCTTGGCATAATCGATCGCCGTTGCAAGGTCGAAGCGGCCGTTGGCATCGACAGCAAGGCTGCAGCCCTTTGGCAGCATCGCCAGCACCGCTTCGATGCGCTTCAAATCGTCGGCGAGCGGGACGCCTCCGATCTTCATCTTCACGACGCTGTAGCCGCGATCGAGATAGGATTGCATCTCCTGTTTCAGAAGCTCGATGTCCTTGCCGGGATAATAATAGCCGCCCGCGGCATAGACGAAGACGCGCGGGTCTGCCTCGCCGCCATAGCGCTCCGCGAGCAACCGGAACAGCGGCATGCCGGCAATCTTCGCGACCGCATCCCACACCGCCATATCGATCGTGCCGATCGCGACCGAACGCTCGCCATGGCCGCCGGGCTTCTCGTTCTTGAACAAAGTCGCCCAGATTTTATGTGGATCGAGATTGTCGCCGGCTTCGTTCACGAGGCTTGCGGGATCGGCTTCCATCAGGCGCTGACGGAAGCGCTCGCGGATGAGCGCGCCCTGTCCGTAGCGGCCGTTCGAATTGAAACCATAACCGACGACCGGCTTGCCATCGCGTACGACGTCGGTGACGACAGCGACGAGGCTCAGCGTCATCTTGCTGAAATCGATGTAAGCATTGGCAATCGCCGAGGCGATTGGAACGGTACGTTCTCTTAAGTCGACAATGCGCATAGAAGCGTGGGACTGAACTCGCGTGATTCAATGGCAAAGAGCGCGATCGATTGCTGGAGTCAACCATGCACTCTTATTCGGCCTCGGCGGCCGAGCCGACCGCGTCCGGGTGCGCAAGCGAGGGGGATTTAAGCGAAGAGCACCACGTTCTGACGCGCGATCATCATCGGCTCACGCTCGCTGTTCCACACCG
>JAFAVH010000415.1 GCA_019242655.1 Methylobacteriaceae bacterium | reverse complement strand
GCCCCCGCAAAAAATCGGGGTGATGCGGTTCGCGCCGACGACCAGCGAACCGATACGTGCAACAAAGGACAAATTCCAATCCGGCTCAACGCCCTCTCGCAATCGATAGGCGCTTTTCGCAAAACGTCCCGGGCCGAACGCACGTGCATCCAACCGGCCGATCGCAACAAGATCGTCGGGCGTGAGCGGCGCGAAATCGAACGGGATATCTGCCATGGTTCTTAAGTCGTGCGAAGCAGGCGCCTGTAACATGAGCGTAGATGTGCGCCAAGCTCACCAATCGTCAGCGATCATGGCCTTGTTGACGTACTCGTCTAGCCGCGCGCGGGTGGCGGGCGTTATACCGTCCGGAAGCGTGTCGAGAGCGAAGAAGTGCGCCTCCGCGATTTCGTAATCGCGCACTTTCACAGACATCTGCTCAAATTCCAGAACCTCGAACAGTGCGACGTGATCGTTGCCGCCGCGCCGATTGAAATAGATGCCGATAAGCCGCGGCGCGGCCTTTATCCTGATATGGGCCTCTTCCAAAACCTCGCGCGCCAGTGCCTCGCCGACACTCTCGCCTGGATCGACAGCCCCGCCAGGCAGATACCAGCCCGGCACGTAAGTATGACGCACGAGAAGGATTCTGCCTTCTTTATCCCGAACAATCGCACGAACGCCGAGCGTCACCGGCCGACGGATGCGATTGATGAACCCGCCGAGCCGCGCCACCACGCGCGTGCGCAGACTTATCCGGTACGGCGCTTGCAAAGCTTGACGCCCATAGCGCCCCGCCCCAGTGAACTCATGTGACCTTTCTCCTTGCCCATCTCTCGGACGCCCATATCGGCCCCCTGCCCCGTCCGCACCGGCGTGAACTCCTCGGCAAACGCATCACTGGCTATATGAATTGGAAGCGTGGGCGCTCGCTCACGCATAACATGGATGTGCTCGCCGCCATTGTCGCGGATATTCACGCGCAGAAACCCGATCACATCGCCATGACCGGGGATATCCTCAATATCGGGCTCAAAGCGGAGTTCCCTTTCGCCGCGGCGTGGCTTGAGACACTTGGGCCGCCCGATAAAGTCAGCTTCGTTCCAGGCAATCATGACGCTTACACGCGCGGGTCGATGGCGCACGTCGCCAGCACCTTTGCGAAGTGGACGACAAGCGATGCCACCGGCGAGAGTGCCTTTCCATATCTGCGCATACGCAACGGCATTGCACTGGTCGGTCTTTCATCTGGCGTCCCTACCGCCCCTTTTCTAGCATCTGGCCGACTCGGCTCGAAGCAGCGCGCACGTTTCGACGCACTGCTTGCCGATCTCGCCCGGCAGAAACTCCCGCGGGTCATCATGGTGCATCATCCACCCCATCGCGGCGGCGGAGGTGCAGGCCGCAGTCTGACCGACCGGCGTGAGTTTGAGGAAATCGTTTCGCGCCGCGGCGCGGATCTCGTCGTCCACGGTCACAATCATCGCATGACAATCAGCTATATCGAACGCAACGATGCACGCATTCCCGTCGTCGGCGTGCAATCGGCGTCTGCGAGCGGCGGCACGCGCATGCATCGGGCGGGCTACAACTTGTTCCGGATCGAACCCGAGAAAGGCCACGTGAAAATCACGGCCCGGGCCCGCGGACTGTCTCCGGTGACGAACACGATGGAAGATTTGGGAGAATACCGGTTGTGACCAGTGAGCGTGAGGAACTTACATTCGCGCTCGATGAATTCCTCGCAGCGCAAAAGGCACTCCGTCAAAATCTCGGATTGAGAGAGGAGCGCTTTCCGATCTCGGCGTTCATTGGCATGATCAGCGACGAGATCGATCAGATGCGCCGCGCGGGCCGGACCGATGAAGACGTTGCGGCAACGATCTCGGCAGCGACAGGCCGCATGATCGACGCCGAGGACATTTTGCGCTTCTATGCCTCGCCGAAAAAGAGGCACTCGGGAGGATAAAGAAGGGCCTAATCCGTCATTCCCATCACTTGGAATGTGTGCGCGAGTTCTTCCGACATCGGAATGTTGAGGCGCTCCCCGGTCGGCAATCGCTTCAGGAACCATTTGTCATAGAGCCACCGCAATTCACGCGCTTCCGCCAGACGCGTGAACGTTTTCTGCACCAGCGCAGATAGAGCAGGCTCGTTTTTGCGGAACATGATGCCATAAGGTTCGTAAGACAGATTTTCCGGCAGCACAGTGTAGTCGCTGCCCTTCGATCCTTCGGCCGCGATCAAGCCGTAGAGAAGCACGTCGTCGAGCGCCAGTGCGTCGGCTTTGCCCTGCTTCACCAAGCCGAAAGACTCGGCGTGATCGCGGCCGGTGACGATCTCCGCTGGGATTTTGAGCTGCTCGAAGACACGGTGGATTGCGTCGGCATTCGTGGTTCCCGCAGTGACCGCAACCTTCTTGCCGCGCAGATCGCGGTACGAACGGATTGGGGAATCGCGCCGTACCAGAAGCTTGGTCGCACTGACATAATATGTCGGAGAGAAGTCGACGACCTTACGGCGTTCGAGATTGTCGGTGGTCGAGCCGCATTCAAGGTCAATGGCGCCAGATGTCACGGCGTCGAAGCGGTTCGCCGACGTGACCGGCTTGTAATCGATCTTCAGTTCATCGCGACCCAGCTCATGCGCTACGTCATCGACAATTTCCTGGCAGAGATCGATCGCGTAGCCGATCGGTTGCTTCAGCTGATTGAGATAGGAGAAGGGAAGCGAGCTATCTCGATAGCCGATTGTCACCGAGCCAGAATCATTTGCTTTCTTCAACGTGCCGGTAAGCTCGTCTTCGGCGCGCGCTAGCGAAGCGACGAACGCCGCACCGAGGACGATCGCACAGAGAACGCTGAGGCGCGTTCGCATCAGCGTCACTCCGCCGGAAGCGGCGTGACACCAATCCCTTTATCAAGACTCTGATCGGTCAGCGTGAGCTGGCCCTCCCACTTAGCCACCGCCGCCGTGGCGATGCTGTTGCCAAGCACGTTCGTGGCCGAGCGGCCCATATCGAGGAACTGATCGATGCCGATGATGAGCAGCAACCCGGCTTCCGGGATATTAAAGGTCGATAGGGTCGCCGAAATCACGACGAGCGAAGCGCGCGGCACGCCGGCCATCCCCTTCGACGTCACCATCAACAGAAGCAGCATCGTGAATTGCTGCCCGAGCGTCAGCGGGATGTTGTAAGCCTGTGCGATGAAGATCGCCGCAAACGTGCAATACATCATCGAGCCGTCGAGGTTGAACGAGTATCCCATCGGCAGCACGAAACTGGTGATGCGGTTCGGCACACCGAAGACTTCGAGCTGACGCAGGGTTTTCGGATAAGCCGCTTCGCTGGATGCCGTGGAAAAGGCGAGCAGGAACGGCTCCCGGATCAGGCCCAGCATGCGCTTCATCGCGCCGCCCATCAGCGCGAAGCCGGCTAGCGCCAGCACGCACCAAAGGATGGCAAGGCTCAAGTAAAACTCGAGCATGAACTTGCCATAGGTAATGAGCACACCGAGGCCCTGTGTCGTGATGATCGCCGCCATCGCTGCGAAGACAGCGACCGGAGCAAAATTCATGATGTAGCCCGTGACGCGCAGCATCACGTCGGCAACCTGCTCAAACCCTTCGGCGAGCAGCTTGCCTTTCGCGCCAAGCGAGGCAAGCGCCACACCGAAGAAGATCGAGAAGACAACGATCTGCAGGATCTCGTTGTTCGCCATCGCCTCGACTGCGCTCTTCGGCACAAGATGCGTGACGAACTCCTTGAGTGACAGCGACGCCGCCTTGAGATTTGTGGAGGCGCCGGCGTCCGGTAGCGGCAGATTGAGCGCGTCTCCCGGCCGCAGCAGGTTGACCATGATCAGGCCGATGAGCAGCGACACGAAGGAGGCGCCAACGAACCAAAGCAGCGCTTTCCCGCCGATGCGTCCCACCGAGGCAGTGTCGCCCATATGCGCGATGCCAACGACCAAGGTGGAGAAGACGAGTGGCGCGATGATCATCTTGATCAGCCGCAGGAACAGGTCGGTGATAAGGCCGATATAGCCGGAGATCGTCTTAGCCGTCTGCGGGTCGGGCCAGGTGATGCTGCAGAGATAACCGACGATGATGCCGAGAATCATGCCGATTAGGATGTAGGTCGTCAGTTTGGATCGCATGATGCCGCCCCGCACTTGGCTCCGTCTCGCTCAGCCAGAGCAGGATGCGTGCCATTCGGGGTGAGGCTAACCTCACTTCGCGACGCTGTCACGCAGCCGTCATGAGCATCTTAGCCGAGAAGCCTGCAGCTTGTAGGTATACCAGCTCGCGGCGACGATTAGGGCAAAGAACAGCGCCACGCCGAGAAGGTCGACTAAAAAGACAAAGAGCTTTACAATAAATCGGCGCTGAGGACGCTTACGAGCTGGTGGAAGCGGCGCGGGCTCGTCGATGGCCGCTCGGCTAGTGTCTTCTCGAGGTATCGCCCTCGCGTCGGCGGCAAGAGCCTGCTCGCGCTCGATCAGCCGCTGCGCGATGTAATTCGTCACCGCGTCGACCGTCGTGTCCGTCTGCTCACTCTCGCAAAGCGTGATGCGCCCGTGCCGCGTGTCCTGCAGAAAGCGATAGAGCCGGCGATCGCGGCCCATCTCGACGAAGCCGATCATGTCGATGAACAATCGTGGGTGCTCGGACGGAACAAGTGCGACATCGAAGAGATCGCAATCCACAGGCACTTGCGCGAGTACCGGGGCGAGTTGCTCCTGCAATATTTCCAGCCGCGCCACCTCTGCGCCGCGCAATTCGGCAATCACGTCAGAGCGTTCGGCATTCTCGATGCGTGCGCGGCGTAGCGCGCTCTTCAGCTCTGTGCCGGGCTGCACGCCGCTGTGCTTAGCCGCGTTCGGATCATGCAGTAACGCACGCGGGGCGGCGCGGTCGGCGTCGTCCACGATAAACTCCGCTTCAACAAGATGTCCGCCGCCCTCAACGCTCGCTGAATATAGGGAAGTTCATCGGCGTGACAAAGCGGCTCAGGCGCCGCGTAACCTTCGCACCGTCATCTCGACGATATTTGCAGTGCCCTGCTGCAGGACCGCGGCAGGATCGCAGCCTTTGGACGCGGCAAGATGACCCGAGACCGCCAACATGGCGACGCCGTGCGAGTAGGCCCAAATCTGGAATGCCAAATCGCGAGCAGCACTCTTCGGAGCACCATAGCTCCGCAGGATCGCAACCGAGGCACGCCGCAAGCTTTCCAGTGCGGCATCCGCAGCCGCGCCGGGCTCCGGCGCAGCCAATGTCTGCACATTGCCGAACATCGCGGCATAGAGGCCCGGTTCTTCCTGCGCAAAAGCGAGATAAGCCGCGCCCATTCGTCGAAATGCTTCCAGGATTGTGGGGCGCCCATCGTTCCATGCGCGCGCCAGCCGCTCGCCGAACAGTTGGAAGCCGCGGCTTGCGAGTTCTCCCATGAGCTCGTTGCGGTCGCTGAAATGCCGATACGGCGCAGCCGCCGTCACGCCGACGCGCTTTGCGGCCTCGGCCAGCGTAAAGCCCGCCGTGCCGCGCTCCGCAACTAACGTGCGCGCCGCTTCAACCAGCGCATCGCGCAGGCGGCCATGGTGATAGCCGCGGCGCTGACCGCCGAAGAAATTCTGTTTCGGATCCATTGCCTACCCATAGAACGGGCACCGCCCGAATGAAAAGCAAGGCGTCGCCGGGTGAGTCGCATCGTACAGCACATTTTGCACGAAATTTGCGAGTACATCGCCGTGCACGCGTACGAGAAGAGAAATCCGGCTCCTTGCCTTATCGGAGTGCGAAATGATCAAAACCTTGGACTATCTCGCTATGTTTGCAGCACTTGCGGCGATCGGCGTCGTCTGCGTCGGAATGCGTTGATAGAGCCGCGTAACCCGCGTTCCTGAACAAAATAAGGGCAGCTCCTCTTGGCGAAAACGGTGGTTTGCCACCATATTCGCCTCGTCCGCGCGTCCAGCGCGGGTGAGGAGGACGCAATGTCCAGGAAGTTTTTCGTCGCGGTAGCCGCCATTTTGCTTGCCGCTACGCTCAGTGTTGGTGACGCCTATGCGCGCGCCGGCGGCGGTGGCTCGTTTGGCAGCCGCGGGTCGCGCAGCTTCTCGATGCCGTCAGCGACGCCAACCGCGCCATCGGCCTCGCCGCTCAATCGGGGGCCCGGCGCCTCGACGCTTAATCCCGGCCTGCAGCGGCCCGGGTTCAACCGCCCGGGCTTCTTCGGCGGTGGCTTCGGGCGCGGCTTCATCGGCGGCCTGCTCGGCGCCGGCTTATTGGGATTATTGTTCGGGCACGGCCTGTTCGGCGGCCTTGGCGGGATTTTCTCGCTGCTCGGCCTGTTCCTGCAGATCGCGCTTATCGTCCTGCTTGTTCGTCTGGCGATCGGTTTCTTCCGAAACCGTCAGCAGCCGGCCTATGCCGGTGCCCCTTATGGCGGCGCACCGGGAGGCGATTACGGCGCGAGTTACCGCTCGGCGTCAGCGCCGCTCGCCGGTTCGCCCCCGCCGGCGACAACGCCCCTCAACATCGACAAAGCGGACTACGACGTGTTCGAGTCTCGCCTGGCAGCGATCCAGAACACCTACGGTCAGGGCGATCTTGACAGTTTGCGCCACATGGTAACGCCCGAAATGGCTGACGAATTCGCACAGGAAATTGCAGCCAATAATCGCCGCGGCGTGGTCGACAAGGTCTCGGGCGCGCGGCTCATCCAAGGCGATCTGTCGGAAGCCTGGCAGGAACCGGGGGCCGAATATGCGACCGTCGCGATGCGCTACTCCGTTCTAAACCCGATTGTCGACCAGGCAACGGGCCGGGTCGTCTCGGGCAGCGCGACTGTGCCTGAGGAGGTGACGGAAGTGTGGACCTTCCAGCGGCGACCGGGCGGCTCCGCACAGGACTGGCAGCTCTCGGCGATCCAGCAAACGCACTGATCCCACTCGGGAAATCTCGAAAAGCGGGCGGCAACGCCCGCTTTTTTTCGTGCGGTGTGCGCTTCCGCACATAGACAAATGCAGGATGTGAATGTATTTTACATTCACATGAGCGCACCTAAAAGCGCTTATGCAATCCTGGAGCTCAACTCATGAGTGCCTACACGAATACGATCGACACCGGCCCATGGAACAACAATCAGGGCTATCGTCGATGCAGCCGCTGGCATCCCTTGGAACTGGCGGCAATGATCGGCGGCTTCATTGTCTTCTGGCCGGTCGGACTGGCGATCCTCTTCCTCAAGATCGCACAGAAGAAGGAAGGCTACCCGGGCGATCTCTTCGCCTATGCCCGCGACAAAGCCTCTGCAAAGTGGCAGGGCTGGAACGGCGCGCAGACTTGGTCCGGCGGCTGGCAGAGCCGTGGCTTCGGGATGCGCGCGACCGGCAACAGCGCCTTCGACGATTGGCGCAACGCCGAGCTCGCGCGCCTCGAGGAAGAGCGCCGCAAGCTGGTTCAGGCCGAGCGTGAATTCTCGGAGCATCTCGACCGCCTGCGCCGCGCCCGCGATCGCGAAGAGTTCGACCGCTTCATGAACGAGCGCCGCAACGCGCAGAGCGGTCCCCACACAGACGGGCCGCCGCCGTCCGCATAAAGCAAGCGCGGCGGCCCTCACGCCGCTTCTCGGAGCGCCGGCAATCGTGCAATGGCACATTGCCGGCGCTTTCGTTTGATCAGCCGGGCGGTGCTCGGCAGTCAGCTCTTTCGACTTCGTTAACCCAAAAGCTTCAATTCGACTTAACCCGCGTCGCGCAATTATTTTTGCATGACGCGTCGCGTTTTTGTCACTGTCATCTCGCTGGCGATTGTCGCCAGCGTTGCCGGCTGCGGCGTGTATGAGCGGGCGCAGCGCCCCGCCTGGCGCACGCAAGCCGAAAACACCTGTCTGGCGCAGCACCGGATCAAGCAAAGCGAATATATCCAGCCAGCGAACGAAATGTCGGGCCCCGGAATCTGTGGCCTGACGCGTCCCTTTAAAGTCACCGCGCTGCAGAACGGCGCGGTCGCTTTCAACTCGACCGCCACACTTGATTGCTCGATGATCGCCGAGCTCGATCAATGGCTCGCCGATGTCGTGCAGCCTGCCGCACAAGCGCGTTTCGGCGCGCCCGTGACGCAGATCAATTCGATGGGCTCTTATTCATGCCGCGGCATAAATAACCAATACGGCGCACAGCTCTCCGAGCATTCCTTCGGCAATGCGTTGGACATCGGCGGATTCGTTCTCGCCGACGGCCGCACGATTTCCATCGTGCGGGATTGGACGCGTGGCGACGAGCAGGCCCAGGCGTTCTTGCGCGACGTTCACGGCGGGGCCTGTGATCACTTCACAACGGTGCTCGGCCCAGGCTCGAACGTATATCATTACAATCATATCCACGTTGACCTTGCGATGCATGGCAACACGTCGAGCGGGCCGCGCAGCATCTGCAAGCCGGTCCCGAAAACGACCGCACCCGCGCCGCGCCGCGACGAGCTTCCGGATGCACCCGAGATCGATGACGATGTCGAGATGGCGCAAGCGCGACCGTCCGCCTCCGGCATGTACGCAATGCACAATGCACCGACGGCCGCCGTGCCGCAGCAGCACCAGCAGCTGCAGGCTTTCAACGCGGATGAGATTTCGAAACTAATCGCCCGAACGGACCAGCCAACCGATCTGCGGCATTCGACGGCCAGCGCCTACGCGCCACCGCTGCCACCGCGCGCCGCCCGCGCAGGCGCGATGGGCCCCGACGGCGTCTTCGTGCCGGAAGGCTCGCCCTCGGATTGGGACATCACGTCGAAAATCCCCAAGCGCGAGGTTCCGTCCTCGGGCGGGCATCTCGTGTGGCGCCGGGCAGCGGATAATCGCAGCGCGTCGCGCGCTGACGGACCGCCCGCCTCCGTTTCTCCTTGAAGAGCAGTGTGCAGCGCGTCGCACAACGCCAAATACAAATCTCCGCTGACCCGCGAGCAACGTGTAGGCCCGAGCACGCAAATCGCCGCGAACGATTCGGTCCCGGTTGGCTAAGCTCGGCGTCTAAACCAATCGTTTCGCTGGATTTGTCAGCGCCAGCAGTCCGGCGCCCGCTGTAAACGCGGCAATCGTCAGGAACGCCGCGCGGAATGCATATGCGATGTCCGCCTGCACGATTGCATGCCGCGCTGCGGGCAAGGCATCCAAGGCCGATGCGCCCTGCTCTATCATTGTGATGAAAACACGCGCCCCGTCGGGGTCGATGATCGCCAGCGTCACGAACAGGATCATCCCGATCAATGCGGTGCCAAAAGATGCGCCTACGGAACGCGATAGCTGTACCGACGCTGCGGCAGCGCCGAGCCTTTCTCTCCCGGCGGCATTCTGCACGGTCACTTGCACAACGCCCATGACGCTGCCCATGAACAGCGCCGTCACGCCCCACAGCGCGGTTAGTTCGAGCGCGCTCATGTAGACGGCGAATGCCGCCTGAACGAGAAGCAGCAACGTCACCACGGTCAGTCCGATCGTCGAGACGATCATTGTACGACCAGTGCGGCTGACGATCTGCCCGGTGATCATCGAGCCGAAACCGATACCGGCAGTGAGCGGCAACAGAAGCAGGCCCGTCTGCGTTGCCGATGTTCCGTGCACCACGCGCAGGTAAAGCGGCAAGAACGTGATCAGCGAGACAAGCGCGGCGCCGTGCAGCGCCGCCATTCCGTCGGCGCGCCAAATCTCCGGACGCCTCAGGAGACTGACTGGAAATAGCGGATTGGGCGTGCGGCCTTCCTGCTTCAGAAGCAACAGCAGCGACGCGACACCAGCCAGGCCCAAGATCGCCGCAACGACGAATACGCTGCGGTCGAATGCCTGCAACCGTTCCAACCCGATCAGCAGCGGAACCGCGAAACAAACGAAGAGCAAGAGTCCGACGACATCGAAACGTGGACGGTCGCGCACGGCTTGCTTCGAGGGCAGCCTGCGCGCCAGCACGATCGCGATTACGCCAAGCGGAACGTTGACAAAGAACACCGAGCGCCAGCCGAGGCTCTGCGTCAAGAGGCCGCCAGCGACTGGGCCAAACGTGCTCGAACAAACGACAACGGCCGCGAGATAGCCCTGGTAACGCGCCCGCTCGCGCGGAGGCACCGTCTCTCCAATCAACGCTTGCGACAGTGTCATAAGGCCGCCGCCGCCAAGTCCTTGCGCGATGCGCGCCAGCACGAGCGTCAGCATCGACTGCGCAGCCGCGCACAAACATGACGCGACGATAAAAACAGAGAGCGCAACGAACATCACCTTCCGGCGTCCATAGAGATCGCCGTAATAGCCGTAGACAGGCGCGGCGACCGTTCCGGCAATCAGATAGGCGATGACGACCCAGGAAATGCGCTCCACATCGCCTAACGAAGCGGCGATGTTTGGCAGCGCAGTCGCAACGATCGTTTGATCGACGACCGCCAGAAACATCGGCAGCATGATCGAGGGAAAAACCGCAAAGAAGAGGCTCCGCGGTGATGGCGCGGGCGTTTCGTTGCTGGATTTTGAGGCGTCGCTCTCCTGCCGTGGCGCGGGAGCGCCGTCATTCAGCATGCGAACAGGACGGGGAGGTTTGCCTCGGCGAGGATATGCCGCGTCTGACCGCCGAAGATCATCTGCCGCAGACGACTCTGGGTGTACGCGCCTTTCACCAGAAAATCTGCGCCGAGCGAAGCGGCAGTTGTCAGGATCACCTCACCGGCACTGCGCTGCCGATCGACTACATGCTTGTGCTCGACGGCAAGGCCTTCGATGACCAGCGATTGCGCAAGTTGCTGGCCCGATGGGCCCGGCACCATCCCGCCTTCGACTGTGAGGACAGTCAGGCGCCGCGCCTTTTCCAGGATCGGCATGGCCAGCGCAATGGTCCGCGCCGTCTCGGTCGACCCGTTCCAGGCGATCACGACATTGTCGCCGAGAGTCTGCCCGACGCGCTGCGGCACGACGAGAACCGGCCTGCCGCTTTCGAAGAGAGCGGCTTCGAACGTCGCCATGCGCGGCGCGTTCGGCGCCGAGCCGGGGCGCCCGAGCACGATGATATCGAAGACGCGACCATAACTTCCGAGACTGAGATCGCCGACGAGCTTTTGCGCCGACCAAGCGAACGCGCCGGTACGCGGCGCGGCAGTCCGTGGCAGATGCGCGCTCATGAAGCTTTCGAACTGCTCGCGCGCCTGATCGGCAAGATCGCGCCACATCGTCTCGTCGGGCATTGGCCCGCCCATCGGGATCTCGAAGCCGGCCAGGCCCGAAAGGTCGGGCCCAATCGCTAGTCCCTCGACATAGGATTCGAAGCGCCGCGCAAGCATGAGAGCGGCTTGAAATACCGCGTCGGTATGGGCGTGATCAGCTACAGGAACGAGGATGCTCCTCATGCCCGGCTCCCCTTTCGTTTTGTGCGGCGCTTCCACGCGCCGTTCTGCGAAGGTATCAGAGCATCCAGCCCGGCCGAATGCAACAATCGGCGCTTGCGCGCAGGTGCCGCACAATTAAGCTCGGCCGCCCGCAGAATTGGAGCCAAAGCTCAATGACATACGCGTCCCATCTGACGATCGCCGCCTTCGCTTTTTCCACCTCCCTTGCGGCAAGTGCCTGTGCCGCGGACCCGATCAAGGTTGGCGTCACGGTGACGCAGTCGCCGCCGGGCTCAGTCGTGCAAGGCACGCAGGTGAAGGACGGGCTCGAAGTCGTCGCCAAGATGCTCAACGATCAGGGCGGTGTGCTCGGCCGCCCGATCGAGCTCGTCATCGAGGACACTCAGGGACTGCCGGAAAAGGCGCGCGCTGCCGTCGAAAAGCTGATCACGCGCGACAAGGTGGTCGGCATCGTCGGCGAGCACCAATCTTCGAACGTGCTCGCAGGGATGGAGGTCGCGCATCGCTATCACATCCCCTACATCAACACGAACGGCTGGGCCGATGCGATCCGCGAAAAGGGCTATCCCGAAGTCTTCAACCCCAACAACTATAATCGACGCGTCGCGATGGCGGCGGCCGAGAGCATCAAGAAACTCGGCGCGAAGAAGGTCGTCGCATTCGCGGAGAATACCGATTACGGGATCGGCTTGGCTAAGGGAATCGGCGAGCAGCTGAAAACGGTCGCGCCTGAGATTTCCTACCGCTTCGACACGCTTGACCGCGCCGCCAAGGATTACCTGCCGGCGATATTGCCGCTGCGCGCCGATCCGCCTGACGTCGTCGTCGACGTGATGCTGCCGCCCGCAGCCTACATCATGATGAACCAGGTCTATGAGCAGGGCGTCGCGCCGTCGGCGAAAACATGGTTCTACGATGCGTCCGGCCTCGCCGATTACCCCGACTTCTGGCAGAACATCAAGGAAGCGGGCAAAGACCTGCTCGTCTTCGGTCTCTATCATCCGAAGATGAAAGCGCCGGAACTCGCCAAGACCGTCGGCGATGCGTACACCAAGAAGACCGGCGCGCAGCCGAACCGGCTTCTCTATCAAGCTGCCGATTCGCTGCTTGTTCTGACGGATGCGATCAAGCGCGCGAATTCGACCGAACCCGATGCACTCGTCAAAGCGCTTGAAGCAACGAAATACACCGGCACGCGTGGCGAGATCACCTTCTCGAACGAGTCCGGCTACAAGTTTCACCAGTGGCTCGATATCCCCTACGTCACGTTCCAGGTGACCGAGATCGGCCAGAAGGTGGCCGACAGCCCGTTGGTCGAACAGCCGGGACAACCGCTCGATCCGTCGAAACTCGCGCATCCCTGAATGAGCGTTGAGATTTGCTGAGCGGCGCACTCGCGGCCGATCTCGCCGTCAATGGGCTCGTCACAGGCTTGTTCTACGGCCTGATGGCGATCGGTCTTGCGCTGATCTTCGGCGTACTGCGGATCGTCAATTTCGCACACGGCGAATTCTATATGGTCGGCGCGTATGCCTACACGATCATAGCTGCGCGCCTGGGCGTGCCGCTCTTCGTTGCATTGCCAAGCGCATTTCTATTCGGCGCAGCCTTGGGCTGGGTCGTCGAGCGCACGCTGATGCGGCCACTTTACGCGAATATCGGCAGCTGGGGATTGATGCGCGACGAGTATGCCGTGATCGTGACGTTCGGTCTGTCGCTGCTCCTCGTCAATCTCGTCGACAAGGCAATCGGTCCCTACGCCTTTCGCGCACCTGCGCTTGTGAGCGCAAGCCGCGTCGTCGTCGGCCCGGCGCTGATGAGCGGACAGAAAGTGGCTGCGGCGGTGGTCACACTCGCCGCGCTGGCGCTGATCGCGCTCTTTCTGCGCTTTTCATATTGGGGACGCGCTGTCCGCGCGGTCTCGCAAAACCGGCTTGGCGCATCGCTCGCCGGCATTGACGCGACGGCGGTGTCGTCGCTGGTCTTCGCGCTTGCCGGCGGCCTTGCCGCCCTGGCAGGTGCCCTGCTCTCACCGATCATCAACGCATCGCCCGATGTCGGCGCGTTTCCGGCGATCAAATCCTACGTGATTGTGGTCCTCGGCGGGATGGGCTCGATCCCTGGAGCATTTGTTGCCAGCCTCCTGCTCGGTCTTGTCGAAAGTTTCGGCGCCGTGCTCGTCTCTTATCAATACCGCGACACGTTTGGCCTCGTTCTCCTCATTTTGTTTCTTCTATTCCGCCCGCAAGGTTTATTTGGCGAACGCGGACGCGAGGTCTGATGAGCGGCGATATCCGGCTCCGGCGCGAATTCATCGCGACCTCCCTTCTTCTTTTGGTCCTCGCTTTGCTGCCGCTCGCAATGCGCGACGTCTATTGGCTGGGCGTACTTGTCGTCTCCGCTTACTTTGCGATCCTTGCTTCATCGTGGAATCTGCTCGCCGGATTTACCGGTCAATTTTCGCTCGCGCCGGCCGCCTTCGCGATGATCGGCGCCTACGGCGCGGCCCTCTCCGCGGCCTATTACAACGTGCCGCCGCTTATAGGGCTTCTTATCGGTACCGTAAGCGCCGGGCTGATCGGGCTTGTGCTCGGCCGCATCGTCATGCGTCTTCGCGGTCCTTATCTTGCACTGACCACATTGAGCTTCGCCGAGATTGTCCGGCTCGTTGCCTCCAACTCGATCAACATCACGCGGGGCG
Source organism: Methylobacteriaceae bacterium (assembly GCA_019242655.1). Taxonomy (GTDB): domain Bacteria; phylum Pseudomonadota; class Alphaproteobacteria; order Rhizobiales; family Beijerinckiaceae; genus JAFASC01. The sequence continues at coordinate 3,188 of JAFAVH010000415.1, read as the reverse complement.
ATCTCGGGCTGCCGCTGGAGCCTTGGTTCAACGATCGCGTCATCTGGTTCTATGTTTTCCTCAGTGCGCTCACCTTCGTCATTTGTGGACTTTACCTGCTCTTGCGTTCGCAGGCCGGCCTGTTTCTTGAAGCTATTCGCGATGATGAGATCGCCGCCGCGCGCTCCGGCGTGCGTATCGTTTTCTGGAAGACCGCGGCATTTGCGATCTCCTCCGCCGCGGCCGGATTTGCCGGCGCGCTTTACGCCTATTTCGCCTCGTTGGTCACGCCGGAACTTGGCCTCGTCCAGCAGACCGGACTTGTCGTGTCGATGACCGTTATCGGCGGCATGGGCTCGCTGATCGGACCGGTCGTCGGAGCCTTCCTGGTCTATGTCACATCCGAATGGCTGCGCGATGTCGGCGGATGGCAACTGGTGATCTTTGCCGCACTGGTCATCGTTTTTGCGCGCCTTTTCCGCGCGGGCTTGTGGGGACTTGTCATCACGGCTCTCGCGCCGAGGCGGAAGCTTGCATGACTTCCCTTCTCTCCGTGCAAGGTGTGACGAAAAGATTCGGAGGACTTGTCGCGGTCGCCGATGTCACGTTCGACATCGCGCCCGGCGAGCTTGTCGGCCTCATCGGTCCGAATGGATCGGGCAAAACGACGCTCCTCAATATCATGTCCGGCAATCTCTCCGGCGACGAGGGAACTATCCGACTCGATGGCGAGCCCTGCACCGGATTGAAACCGCAGCGTCTCGCACGCCGCGGACTCATGCGCATGTTCCAGCTCACTCGCATTTTCCCGCGCATGAACGTTCTAGACAACTTGCTCGTTAGTGGACGCGCGCTGGGCCTTGCCGCTGATGAGGCGAAAGTCCGCGCCAACGGCCTTCTCGAAGAGCTGCAAATCGCACATGTGCGTCATCTCGATGCCGGCCAATTGTCAGGCGGGCAGATGAAGCTGCTCGAATTCGGCTGTTGCTTCATGCGCACGCCGCGGCTTGCCTTACTCGACGAGCCTTTCGCCGCCATTCATCCGACGATGAAGGAGATCATGAGCCGCTTCATCCGCGCGCGGCACGCCGAGGGTCAGGCTTTCGTGCTCGTCAGCCACGATATGCCGGTCATCGTCGAACTTTGCCCACGCTCGATCTGCATGAATGCCGGACGCGTGTTGTCCGACGGCAAGACCTCGGACGTGCTTACAGCGCCGGCCGTGATCGACGCCTATCTCGGCGGAGCCGCGGCGTGAGCGCAATCCTGCGCATGGAAAAAGTCACGGCCGGGTATATCGGCGACATCGATGTCCTGCGCGACGTCGATCTTTCCGTCGAAGCGGGATCGATCACCGGATTGATCGGGCTCAACGGCGCCGGCAAGTCGACGATCATGAAGACGATCTGCGGCTTCCTCGAGCCGAAAGCCGGCGCGATCTTTTATGATGACGTCGATATTACCGCCGTGCCGCCGCATCGTTTGCTCGAGCGCGGGATTTTTTACATCCCGCAGGAATCGAGCCTTTTCAGGCATATGAGTGTCGCGGACAATCTGCGGCTGCCGCTCGAGACTCTGGCGCGGCGTAACAAAGCCGGCGGCAAGTTCAGTATCGCCGATCGTCTCGGCGAACTGCATCGCCACTTCCCCGCACTTGAGGAGAAAATGTCCTCCCCCGCGGGCGACCTCTCCGGTGGCCAGCAAAAGCTGGTCGAATTTGCCAAGGCGCTCGCGATGAAGCCGCGGCTCTGCCTCATCGACGAGCCTTCGATCGGCCTCTCGCCTAAGATGGCGGAGGATGTATTCGGCCATATTCGTCTCTTCGCCAGCCTCGGCATCGCCATCCTCCTGATCGACCACAATGTCCGCCGGGTTGTCGGGATGGCTTCGCGCATTTATGTCTTGAGCCTCGGCTCGATCACCGCCTCCGGCACGCCGAACGATTTCGCCGGCGACCTGCACGAGCAGGTCAAAGGCTGGCTCGGCATCAACTTCTAGAAAGCCCATGGCAGAGCAGGAACATTTCGATGTGCTTGTCGTCGGGGCCGGACTCTCCGGCGTCGCGGCGGGCTATCATCTACAGACGAAATGCCCGGGCAAGACCTACGTCATTCTCGAAAGCCGCGACGCGATCGGCGGGACATGGGACCTGTTCCGCTATCCCGGCATCCGCTCCGATTCCGACATGTATACACTCGGCTTCAATTTTCGGCCCTGGCGTAACGCCAAGGCGATCGCTGACGGACCTTCCATTCTCGAATATGTCCGCGACACGGCGCGCGAGAATGGCATCGACAAAAAGGTGCGCTTCCACCACCGCGTCATTCGCGCGGAATGGTCATCGCGTGATGCACGCTGGACAGTCGAGGTGCAGCGCAATGGCGCCGAGACGCCCGTGCACGTCTCGTGCAAATTCCTCTTCATGTGCAGCGGTTATTACGACTACGCCAAGGGCTACTTGCCCGAATTTGCCGGAGCGGACGATTTTGGCGGTAAGCTCATTCATCCGCAGCATTGGCCTGAAAATCTCGACTATGAAGGCAAGCGCGTCGTCGTGATCGGCAGCGGCGCCACGGCGGTCACGCTCGCGCCGGCAATGGCGGAGAAGGCCGCGCATGTGACGATGCTGCAGCGCTCACCGACTTATATGGTCTCGCGGCCGTCGGAAGACCCGATCGCCAATGCACTGCGGCGGAAGCTGCCGCCGACCCTCGCGTACCAGCTCACGCGCTGGAAGAACGTGCTGCTCGGCATGTGGTTCTTTAGACTCGCACGACGCAAACCGGAGAAGGTGAAGACCGGCATCATCAACCTCATCAGGAAGCAGCTCGGAGCCGACTACGACGTCGCGACGCATTTCACGCCCCGCTACAATCCTTGGGATCAGCGCCTTTGTCTCGTGCCGGACGGCGACTTGTTTCGCGAGATCAATGCCGGTCGCATGTCGATTGTCACAGACCATATCGAGCGGTTCACGCAGAGCGGGATCAAGCTGAAATCCAGCCGCGAACTTCCTGCCGACATTGTCGTGACAGCGACCGGGCTTCAGATGAAGCTCTTCAGCGGACTCGAAGTTGCGGTCGATGGCGACCGCGTCGACTTGTCGAAAACGATGAGTTACAAGGGGATGATGTTCAGCGGCGTGCCGAATTTCGCGGCGACGTTCGGCTATACCAACGCATCCTGGACATTGAAGGCCGATCTCACTT
>JAFAVH010000251.1 GCA_019242655.1 Methylobacteriaceae bacterium | reverse complement strand
ATGTAGCCCTCGAGCGAGGTGTCGTCCGGCGCCTCGCCGGGGAAGTACTTGGCCAAGGCCGTTTTGTAATCGAGCACCGCTTTCGAAAATCCGTTCACGGCGGGAACGACCTGCGTGACGATCACGCCGTCAACGAACTTTTCGCCTTGCAATTTGAGCTCATCGGCAAGCGCCGTGCTGCCGACGAACGAGACGTTGGTATAGATCATGTCGGCGTGACGATCGCGCGTCTTCTCGATGAAATTCGCCGCCGCACGATATGCTGCGACCATCACGACCGCGCGGATGCGCGTTTTATGCGCGCGCAGTTGCGCGACCGCGTTGGTGACGTCGATCGTATTTCGCGTGTAGTTCAATCGAAGAACGGGAGCCGTATAGCCGGCGCGCCGAAGCGCGCGCGTCACGCCCTCGAAACCTGCATCGCCATATGCGTCCTGCTGTGCGAACACGGCGATTTCGCGAGGCTGCAGATTGCGGGTTTTCAGGAGATATTGAACGACAGCTTCTGTCTCTTCAGCGTAACTCGGCCTGTAGTTGAATACGTAGTGATCCGGCGGCACCGCCCGCAGCAGGCCGGCTCCCGTAAACGCGCCGAAGAACAGCATCTTGCGCTCGAGTGCAAATGGCAGCGCCACCGCCGCGGTCGGAGTGCCGACGCTTCCGATCGTTGCGAAAATCTCGTCCCGATCCACGAGCTGCTTCATCGCATCCGCGGTGCGCGTTGGCTCATAACCGTCGTCCACGGCAAAGAGCTTCAGCTGCCGGCCGTTGATGCCTCCGGCAGCGTTCGCGGCGTTGAAGGCGGTGTCGATGCCGATCTTCATCTGCCGTCCAAGCTCTCTGGCCGGACCGGAAAAGGGCGCTGCTATGCCAAAGCGGATTTCACTTTGCGAAATGCCGCGAACGGAGGGCGCGCCGGCAGAAGGCGTCTCCGCCACCGCGATTGCCCGACCGGACGTGAGCGCGTCGCTCGTATCAAAGCCCGCCGATTGCACGCCATCGCCTGACGGCTGCACGATCGTCCCGGAACGCGATGCAATGGATGATAGCGGCGGCGCAACCACATCGTTGATCGCGAAAGGCAAACGTGTTGCCTCTTTCGTCTCGCGCGCGGTGAATGCGGCGCCCCCGATCGTTCCGTAGGGATAGTTGGGATCGGGCGAGACCGAACCCGAACGCGCGGTTTGCACAGCACCCGGCACCGCGAGCGACGGTGTCGTCGACGAAGACGCGCCGCCGGGAGCAAAGGCGTCGGATGTTCCTGCCCATCGCTCTATCCACCGCGAGACCGAAGCCGTCGCGTCGCCGCGCCACGTGAAAGGATCTACGGATACGATCGCGACCGCGAGCACCGCCAGAGTCGCGATGCACAACAAGGAATGATCGAGAGCGAGATCTCTGAATCTGCGGACGAGATGCGTTTGTTTTGCAGATCGTACTGGATCGGAAGAAACGGAACTAAACTCGCGAACCGACATAGACATAACTCGATGGCCGCCGCCGCCCCGCGCCGCCAAGCGAATTAAATAGACCGTCAAATAAGGCGATAATTAAGTCGTTAGTGGCCGGCGCCTATAAGTTTCGAGCAACGGTCAGGTGCACGTTCGATGCAGCAACAAACGTTTCTTGCTTCAAACCTCGCCCGAAAACAACGGCATGGAGTCGCTCTCCTGCATTGTTAGACATCGGCGCGTTGTTGCTTTTGCCAAGCTCACGTTTCGAGCGTCAGGGTAAATCAGCCCTTAAGATAGTCGCCGCACTTCGCCGCCTCGCCCGGCGCACCCCACGGCATGATCGGCACGGTCGATGTCGAGTTCTTCGGCGAGCCTTCGATCAATTTGTCGGTGTAGACCATGTAGACGAGCACGTTGCGCTTGGCATCGCAGCCGCGCACGATCTGCATCTTCTTGAAGATGAGCGAGCGGCGCTCGCGAAAGACCACATCGCCCTGCTCGAACTTGTCCTTGAACTTGATCGGGCCGTATTGCCGGCAGGCAAGCGAAATGTCGGAGACCTCCTCGGCGACGCCGAACATGCCGGCGACGCCGCCCTTTTCCGGCACCGTGTAATGGCAGGCGACCCCCTCGACCACCGAATCGTCGATGCCATAGGTCGCAAGCTTGTCGTTCGGCGTGAGCCACTTGAACACGGTGGACTTCCTGAAGATGAGGTCGGGGCCGTCATCCGCCGCAAGTGCCGCAGGGGCAAGGAGCGCGAGCGCCGCCGCAGCTGCCGCAAACGCCGAAGGAAATCGCATGCACAAGGCCTCCCCTAAGAGCGCCGCTCATATGGGGAGCGGCAATCGCGGCGGAAGCCCCTGCGCCCTGCCTGCCACACCCCCGGCCTTATTGCCGGCGCAAGCGGCCGAGATAATCGACCGTCCGGCAAATTGAATGATATTTCATCATTGAGGGGCGATCATCCGGTCAGTGCGTGATTCGGTAACCATACCGGGCGGTCTTCACACCGCCCGCCGAGTGTCGATGCGTTCTTCCTCGCGTCACATCGCTTTTGCGTCCGCGCTCGTCCTCGCCGGGGCTCTCCTGTGCGGCGCGGCGCGCGCGCAATCCGTCGACTGCAATCGCCTGCAGGCGCAGATCGCGCAGGCGAACGCGGCCGATCCCGCGACGGAGCGATTTGCCGCCGCGGCGCAGAAACAGCGCGCCGAGCTCGACCGCACCGTCGCCTATGCCCATTCGATCGGCTGCGATCGATCCGGCTTCGTCTTCTTCGGTCCGCAGCCGCCGGCGCAATGTCCTGCCATCAACGCGCAAATCCAGCGGATGCGCGGCAATGTTGCGCAACTGCAAGGCCAGATGTCCGGCGGGGCGCGCGGCGCCCTGGTTGCGCAATACAATGCCTATTGCCGCGGCGGTGCGCAGGTCGCGACGGCGCAGCCGCGCGGCTTCTTCGAGCAGCTCTTCGGCGGCGGCTTCAGCGCGCAGCCCGAGATCATGGCGCCGGCGCCCGAGGACGAAACGCCGCGCGGCGGCTCGATGGCGGTCTGCGTCAAATCCTGCGACGGCAGCTTCTTTCCGGTGAGCTATTCCGCCCATCGCGGCAATCTCGGCGAGCTCAACGATCTCTGCCAGGCGCTTTGTCCGAACAGCGAGGTAACGCTTTATACGCGCTCGCTTTATCGCGACATGAAGAGCGCCGTATCGATCAACGGCGAGCCCTACCGCGACATGCAGAACGCCTTCAAGTTCGAGAAGGCGGTCGAGCCAGCGTGCGCCTGCAAGGCGCCTGGGCAGACCTGGGTGCAGGCCCTCGCTGATGCCGAGCGCGTCCTTGGCGGACAGCGCCGCGGCGACATGATCGTGACGCCGCAGCAGGCCGAGGAACTGTCGCGGCCGAAAGAGGCAAAAGCCGACGCAAAGGGTCGCGGCAAGCCGGAGGCGTCACCGAAGAAGCCCACCGATGACCTCAGCGCAATCGAGGCGCAAGCCGCCGCGCAGGCGCCGACGGCGTCGTCCGAATCTGCCGGCATTTCCGCAGGCACGGTCCGCGGCGGCAAGTCCTACGGGATCGGCGAAGGCGAGCTGCGCGACGTGGTCGGACCCGACGGCATCAAGCGGCAGCTCCGCGTAGTCGGGCCGACGCTTTAGCGCGGCCGATCAGCGGCAAGAGCTTCGCCAGCTCCGGGCCGGTCTCGCGGCCGGTCAATGCCAGCCGCAGCGGATGGTAGAGCGCCCTGCCCTTGCGGCCAGCCGCCTGGGCGACGAGGCCGGTCCAATCCTTCCACGTGGTTTCGTCCCAGGGTTCGCCGGGCAGGCTCTCGCAAGCGATCTCGAGAAAAGCCGCATCCTCGACGACCGGCTCGATCTCCCCTTCGACGACGCGCCACCAGTCGCCGACATCGCGCAAGGCTTCGAGATTGCCGCGCACGGCGAGCCAGAACGGCTCGGCCTTGAAGCCGGTAATCTCATAGGCGGCAAGCCGGTCCCGCACCGATTCGAAGTCGAGCTTGTGCAAGGTGCGCTGCGACAGCGCCTGCAGTTCGGCCGGGTCGAACTTGGCGGGGGTGCGGGAGATGCGGGCGAGGTCGAAATCCTCGCTGAGCTCAGCGAGCGAGGCGATCGGATGCACTTCGTGCGACGAGCCGGTGAGCACGGCAAGCGCCGCAACGGCGAGCGATTCGATACCGGCATCGCGCAGGCTGCCGATCGACAATGCGCCGGTCCGCTTCGATAGCCCTTCGCCGCCCGCGGCAACGAGCAGATTGTGGTGCGCAAAGGTTGGCGGCGGCCGGTCGCTCAACGCTCCGAACAGCTGGATTTGCACGGCGGTGTTGGTGACGTGGTCCTCGCCGCGGATCACATGCGTGATGGTGAGATCGACATCGTCGACCGCGGAGGTGAGCGTGTAGAGGAAATTGCCATCCTCGCGCACGAGCACCGGGTCGGAGAGCGAGGCGGTGTCGATGTGGCTGTCGCCGCGCACGAGATCGTGCCAGCGCACGATTTCGTGCTTCAATTCGAAGCGCCAATGCGGGCGGCGGCCTTCTGCCTCGAGCTTGGCGCGATCGTCAGGCGTCAGCTTCCTGGCGGCGCGATCGTAGATCGGCGGCAGGCCGCGCGCCTGCTGGAGCTTGCGGCGCCGCTCGAGCTCTTCAGCCGTTTCGTAGCACGGATAAAGCCGGCCGAGATCTTTCAGCCGCTGCACGGCGGCGACATAAAGCGCCTCGCGCGCTGATTGGCGTAAGGTGACATCCGGCCGGATGCCGAGCCACGCCAAATCGACCTCGATCGCCTGGACGAATTCCTCGCGCGAACGCTCCCGGTCAGTGTCATCGAACCGCAGCACGAATCCGCCACCTTGCGAGCGGGCGAAGACGTAATTGAGCAGAGCCGTTCGCGCATTGCCTATGTGAATGCGGCCGGTCGGCGAGGGTGCGAAGCGGACAAGAGGCGGTGCCATGGCGATCAGCGGAACCAGATTGCGAGAGCGGACATATCCGCTTGAGGCGCCTTCGTGGCAAGCGCACGCAAGAATGTTAGTGAGGCGGCTTCACTGACGTCCGATGGAATCAGACTGATGCGGATCGGCCAAGGGACCCGATGATTTTTTTCGCCTTTCTCGGATTTGTCGGCGTCGTCCTCTTTACCCTGCAATTGGCGAGCGTCATCGCCGCGACCTTGCGCTGCAAGCCGCGCGCGCGCACGCTTCCAGTCACGCCTCCCGCGCCCGCCGTCAGCATCGTGCGGCCCTTGAGCGGCGTCGAGGCATTCAGCGAGGAAACGCTGCGCTCGACCTTCGAGCTCGACTATCCGCACTACGAGGTCGTTCTCTGCGTCCAACGCAACAACGATCCGATCCTGCATCTCGCCGAGCGGATGATTGCGGAGCACCCGCATGTCCCCGCCCGGCTTCTTATCGGCGACGATCCGATCAGCGCCAATCCCAAGCTCAACAACTGCGTCAAGGGCTGGAAGGCCGCGCGGCACGATTGGATCGTGCTTACCGATTCGAACGTGCTTTTGCCGCAGGATTACATCCAGACGCTGCTAGAGCCTTGGGACGGTGAGACCGGCCTGGTCATTTCGATGCCGATCGGCTCGCGGCCGCAAGGCTTTTGGGCCGAAGTCGAATGCGCGATGCTCAATACGTTCGAAGCGCGCTGGATGCTTGCCGGCGAGCTTCTCGGAATCGGTTTTGCCCAAGGCAAAAACATGCTCTGGCGGCGCGACATCCTGGAAAATGCCGGCGGCATCGGCGCGCTCGCCGCGGAGCTTGCGGAGGATGCCGCGAGCACGAAAATCGTGCGCACTGCCGGCTTGAAGGTTCGCTTCGTCGACATGCCCTTCGAGCAGCCGCTCGGCGCCCGGAAAGCGTTGGAAATCTGGTCGCGGCAGGTTCGCTGGGCGCGGCTTCGGCGCGTCACCTTTCCCGGCTATTTCGCACCCGAGCCGATCTCCGGCGCCTTCATCCCGCTTCTTCTGATCGGCATTTACACTTACGCCTATGGCTATAATCCGATGCCGTTTGTCGGCGCTTTCGCCGCGATCATCTACACCGCGGAAATGCTGCTCGCATGGCGGGCGGGCTGGTTCCTCAATTGGGCGAGCCCGATCGCGTTTCTCGTGCGCGACCTCGGATTTCCGGCGATGTGGACCACCGCCTTGCTGTTCGACGATTTTACCTGGCACGGCAAATCGATGAGCGTGAAGGAGCCGGTGCCGCGCTCGGGATAGCAAGCTTAAACGCGTTCAGCGGTCCTGCGACAGGATCACTGCCGAATATGCGCCGACGCCGAACGCTCCCGCGCATAGCATGCCGTCCTGCCCTGACTCGTCGGCGGAGGCATCGAAGCTCGATTGATTGCCGAATATCGGGCTGTAGCCGTTCCAATCGCTGTTGAAGCGGAGGCGCCACAGACCCTGGCGCGGCAGCCCGATGCGATATTGATCGAACGCGCGCGCGCTGAAATTCAAGAGCACGATCACGTCGTCGCCGGTGCCGCCCTGGTCCCAGCGGTGAAAGGCGAGGACTTTGTCGGCATTGTTCACGTGATGCACCTTGACGAATTGGCCTTTCAGCCCGGCCGTGTTGTTAAACCAGTTGCGCCGCAGCCGAATGAGATCGCGATAGAGCGCGCGAATGCCGGCGAAATGCGTGGCCTTCGCCCAATCGAGCTCGCGCGCATCGGACCAGGCGCCCCCTTCCAGGAATTCCTGGCCCATGAAAATCATCGGAATGCCCGGCGCGGTAAAAACCAGCGCCGCACCTAATGTCGAGCGCTTTTGCGAGGGGGAGGAGTCGGCATTGCCGGGCCAGATGATTTCCGGCACGCGCTTGTTGCCGTTGCTTGCGGCGACTTCATCATGCGATTCGGTATAGACGACACGCTGGAAGGCATCGTTGTTATAGCGCTGCGCGATGAGTGCCGCGAGCGTGCCGATATCGCGGCCCGCATCGTCCGGCGCGGCGAGCGTGTCGCGCAGACGATGCATGAAGCTTGCGCCCCATTGCGCGGTAAAGCCGGCGCCGCCTTCATCGACGCGCTTCGTGATCCATTCGTTGTCGTGCATGTCCTCGGCGATCGTGATCTTCCACGGCTGACGGTCGCGGATTTCGCCGTTGATTGATTGCAGCAAGCTCCAGCCCTCGGCGAGATCGGCGCCGGGATCGTTGTCGTTACCCCAGACGTTGCGGATCCAGCCTGTCGCATCGAAGCGCAAGCCGTCGCACGCGCGCTGCTCGAGAAAGCGCAGCGCGTTATCGCCGATATATTGACGCACTTCGCCGCGGCCGTAATCGGGACGCGTGTCGCCCCACGGGGTCTTTCTGCGCCAATCGTTGTAGAAGTAGATGCCGCCGTTGCCGTTCTCGCTCCAGCCATCGAATTGCCAGAGATCGAGATCGCTTGGGCCGAAATGATTGTAGACGACGTCGAATATGATCGCGATGCCCTTGCAATGGGCGGCGTCGACGAGACGGCGCAGGCCGTTCGGCCCGCCATAGCTCTCTTCGATCGCGAAAATGTAAGAAGGATTGTAGCCCATCGATATGTCGCCGGGGAATTCGTCCGACGGCAGCAATTGAATCACGTTGATGCCGAGATCGGCGAGATAATCGAGCTTGGAGATAACGGTATCGAAGTTTCCACGGCCGCTGCTCGAATTAGGAGCGAACAGGAAGCTTCCGACGTGAAGCTCATAGATGACCATCTCGTTCCAGGCAGGCGTACGATAGCCGGCTTGCGTCCAATCGAAATCGCCCGCGGCGATAATGCTGTTGCCGACGGAATTGGTGAGCGAGCGGGCGTAAGGATCGTTCTTCCAGAGCTTGCCCTGAATGAACTTGCCGGTGAGCACGAACTTGTATTGATCGCCGATGCGCGCAGAGGGAATATCGCCGGACCAGATCCCGTTGCCTTCATTCTTCAGAGCGTTTTCGCTATCGCTCCAGCCGTTGAATGTGCCGGCAACGCAGACAGTGTCGGCAAACGGCGCCCATACGCGAAAGGACGCGCCGCCCTCGAAGGGATTTGCGCCCATGCCCGGATGCACCGACGCGCTCATGTGACCCCCAGGTGTAAGGCGCAATTATATCTCGCCGGGAGGCATGGTCCACCGAACTGCGTACGGCGGCCTGCGGCAGCGCTGGACGGCATCACGTCCGTTCGCCATCATGCGATCCATGCAATCCATACCGGACCTCGATCGCTTGTTCTCAGCAGCCGTGGAGCGCGGCGACGTGCCGGGCGTCGTCGCCGTCGCCGCAACCGAGCGCGACATCCTCTACGAAGGCGCGTTCGGTAAACGCGCGCTCGGCAAGAGCGAGGCGATGACGCTCGACTCCGTCTTCTGGATCGCCTCGATGACGAAGGCGGTCACCTCAGCCGCCGCGATGCAACTGGTTGAGCAGGGCAAATTGCAGCTCGACGCACCCGTCGGCGCGCTTCTGCCGCAGCTTGTCTCGCCCCGCATCCTCGAAGGCTTCGATATAAGCGGCGCGGCGCAATTCCGGCCGGCCAAGGCGCCGATCACGTTGCGCCAATTGCTGACGCACACCGCCGGCTTTGCCTACGATATGTGGAATGCCGATCTCGCGCGCTATTGCCGCGAGAACAAAATCCCGCCGGTGCGCTCATGCGAGACGCGGGCGCTGACCGCGCCGCTCGCTGGCGAGCCCGGCTCGCAATGGGAATATTCGATCAGCATCGATTTCGTCGGTCTCGCCGTCGAAGCCGCAAGCGGCGAACGGCTCGATGCCTATCTGCGCAAGCACATCTTTGTACCGCTCGGCATGAACGATACCGGCTTTGCCATCACGCAAGGCATGCGCGAGCGTCTCGTCGGCATGCATGCGCGGCAATCCGACGGCACGTTGCAGCCGATCGCGTTCGAGCTGCCGCAGGAGCCGGAATTCTGCATGGGCGGCGGCGGCCTCTACGGCACCGCGCATGATTACATCAGGTTCATTCGCATGTTCCTGAACAAGGGCTCGCTCGACGGCAACCGCGTGCTGAAAGCCGAAACCGTTGCGCTCATGGCGCAAAATCACATCGGCGATCTCAATGTCAGGCGATTGCCCGCGGCAATTCCGCAAGTGACGAACGACATCGATCTCTATCCCGAGCAGGACAAGAAATGGGGACTGGGATTTATGATCAACACCGCGCGCACGGCGGAAGGCCGAAGCGCCGGCAGCCTCGCCTGGGCCGGGCTCGCCAACACCTATTATTGGCTCGATCCCGCGCGCAATGTCGGCGGCGTGATCCTGACGCAGCTCTTCCCGTTCGCCGACAAAAAGGTGCTCGACCTGTTCAGCGGCTTCGAGCGCGCAATCTACGATGCACTCGATCGCGCCAAGCGCGCGGCGTGAGACTCGTCGGCAAGACGGCGCAGATGCATAGTCGCGGCGATCAAAACCAGCATCGCCAGCGCCTGGTGCACAAGCGCGATTGAGATCGGCACGACGAGCAAAAGCGTTGCGATGCCGGCGATCACCTGCAGAAAGACAAGGCCGAAGATAATGTGCGAGCGCCGGTAGGCCGGCCCGCGGCCGACCCCACGCTTCACCGCGACCATGTGCACGATCGCCACCGCCAGCACGCAATAAGCGATCATGCGATGCGCAAATTGCACTGTCGTGATGTTGTCGAACAGGTTCGACCAATACGGCGACATGCGCGCGAGATGATCGAGCGGCGGCACAAAATGGCCGTCCATCAGCGGCCAGGTGTTGTAGGTGAGGCCGGCGCGCAGGCCCGCGACAAGACCACCGAACCCGATCTGCACGAAGACAAGCGCGAGCAGGCACGCTGCGATGGCACGGATTGGGCCTGGCGCATGCGCGCGGGTGTCGCTCGCGCGTTCGAGTCCGGCCGCAATCCAGACGATCGCGGCCAACGTCAATGACGCGAGAAGCAGATGGATGGCGAGCCGCTCCTGCGCGACCTCGACGCGGCCGGAAAGGCCCGAGGCAACCATCCACCAGCCGACGGCTCCCTGCAGCGCGCCGAGCGCCAGGATGCCGAGAAGCTTCGGCTTCAAACCCGCGGGCAGCCGTCCTTTCACCAAAAAAAAGATGAGCGGGATTGCGAACGCAAATCCGATCAGCCGCCCGAGCAGGCGATGCGCCCATTCCCAGGTGTAGATCGCCTGGAACCAGCCGAGATCCATGTCGGGGAACAGCTCGCGATATTGCGGGATCTGCTTGTATTTCTCGAATTCCGTGAGCCAGGCGGCGTGCGAGAGCGGCGGAACGATGCCGGTGATCGGCTTCCACTCGGTGATCGCGAGGCCGGATTCGGTGAGCCGCACGGCGCCGCCGACGATCACCATGAGAAAGACAAGCGCAGCGACGGCCCACAGCCAGATGCGAATGGCACGCGCATCGCCGCGCTCGGCCGAGCGTGACGGCGCCAGCGGGACATCCAGGGTGAGGCGGTCGGTCACGGGATTATGTGTTGCGGTTGCGGGACGCGCAGACATAGAACGTGCGGCAGCGAGCGTCCATTGGCGCTCTGTCGCAGCTCGGGCCTCATGCAGAAGCGCACCCGCAAATTCGTCGGCGCCGTGGCGATGCTCGTCTTCGTGGTCGTCTATGCGCTGCTCGCGATGATGCTTGCGCAGGCGCGCCCGACGCAGGACGCACCTGTGCTTCTGCAGACGCTGATCTACGCCGTGCTCGGTCTCGCCTGGATATTGCCGTTGATGCCGCTCATCCGCTGGATGGAGGAAGGCCGGCTCCGGAGCCCTACGCGGCGTTGACGCGCCGGCCGCGGTTCCACAGTGCGAATGGCGCGCCGGACAGAAGAATGTCGAGCATGTCGAGACTTTGATAGCGGCCGTTGACGCTGAGCCGTGGGAGCGCCGTCGCATGCGCGGCATGCTCGGGAAAGATCATCCCGGGGCGCGTCGTCACCGCGCTCGCAAAACCGAGTTCGCGCGCAATGGCGAATTCGCGCGGGCCGGCGGAGTTCGGATCGCCGACGGGATAGGCGAGATGGTGCGCGGGCTTGCCGATCGCCGCCTCGATGCGGGCACGGCTTTCAGCAAGCTCGGTCCGCGCGAACGTTTCGAGATGCTTGGCGAGCATCGGATGCGTCAGCGTATGCACGCCGATCGTCGCCAGCGGGTGTTGCGAAAGCGTCCGGATGCTGTCCCAATCCAGACAAAGCGCGGCGGGAATGCTCGCGGGGTCGATTCCTGCTTCCGCGCACAGGCGCGCGCACGTCTCCAAGAGACGCTCCTCCGGTCCGGCGCGCAGGCTGCGATAAAGGAGCGCGTGAGCGCGTTCCTTCTCCACTGCGCTTCCAGTCGCAAGCTCGAATCCGTCAATTGCAACGCGGTCGAGCCGGCGGATCGCCTCTTCAAGCTCGACCCACCAGAGCCGCGCGCTGCGATCGGCAAATCCCGACGTGACGAACATCGTGAACGGCGCGCCGTGCGTTTCCAGGACCGGCAGCGCGTGTGCGACATTGTCGCGATAGCCGTCGTCGAAGGTGAGCACCACAAACGGCCGCTCGCCCGACGCAACGATCCGCTGAAGCGCCGTGTCGAGCGTGACGATCTCGAAACCGCGCGCTCTGATACGGGTCAGTGCCGCGTCGAGAAAGTCGGGCGTGATCTCGAGAAGCCGGTTCGGCGCGAAGTCCCGCTCCTGCCATGGCCGGACATGATGGAACATCAGGATCGCGCCAAGACCGCGCGTCAGCGGCGCCGCCAAGCGGTGGATGCCGGTTGCGCCGAACAGGGCGAAACCCGCCGAAATCACCTTTTCCCGCAAATCCGCCATCCGCTCGCGCTTTCGTTTGTCTGCTGTAGCAAGCCGGCATTGACCTTTTCTTGCTAGTCCCAGGCAAACATCACCAAGCGAAAGAGCGGATGAGCCAATCTGTAACACTCGCCGGGGAAGGCGTCCCCTGGCAGGTCACCACGCGCGCTGCCGCCCTCCCCTTTGCCCGCGTCGAGGTCCATGAAGACCCTCGCGCCGCGCTCGATGCCTGGACCGAGCTCGAGGCCATCGCGCCGATTACCGGCTACCAGACGCGGCGCTTTCTCTTGCCCTGGCTCGATACGCTCGGCGAGCGGCGCGGCTTCTCCGCCATGATCAGCGTCGCCCGCGATACGGCGGGACGTCCGGTTGCGCTCTTGCCGCTCGGCCTCGCGCGCCGCGGGCCGTTCCGCGTTGCGCTTTTCCTCGGCGACCGCCAGTCCAATTTCAATCTGCCGCTCATGCGGCCCGGCGTGCAATTCGACCGCGCCGCGTGCGAGGCCTTGCTCAGGGAAACCGCGCGCAAGGCGCCGCAACGGCTGGACCTGTTTCTTCTGCTCAATCAGCCCTTTGCCTGGGGCGGTGCAGCTAATCCTTTTGCATCGCTATCGCGACGCGAGAGCCCGAGCTTCGGATACGCGACGACGTTGGCGCGCGAAGGCGAAGATGCTGCGTCCACCAAAACCTCGAAAAACACGCGACGGCGGTTGCGAAAGAAAGAACAGCGCCTCGCGACCTTTGGGCAGATCGCCTATGAGCGAGCGGCGACCCCGGAACGCGCAGGCGCAATTCTTGAAGCATTCCTACGGCAGAAGAAATCGCGGTTTTCCCGTGCGGGTCTCGACCCGGAATTTGCGCGTCCGCAGATGCGCGCCTTTCTCGATCGTGCCGCGACCCGCGGACTTATGGACGGACGCGCGGCGTTCGAACTGCACGCGCTTTGTGTCGGCGAGCGCATCGTCGCGACCTATGGCGCGATCCGTCACGGCAGCAGCCTGCATGCGATGTTCAACTCGTTCGATCAGGAGCCCGACATCGCGCGCTGCAGCCCCGGCGATCTTCTGCTGCATCGCATGCTCGAGAACGCGCGCTCGCAGGGCGTCACCTCTTTCGATCTAGGCATCGGCGAAGCGCGATACAAAGCCAGCGTCTGCGAAGAAACCGTGCCGCTCTTCGATTGCATCATCCCGATGACGCCGCTCGGCTACGCGGCCGGGCTGCTCGCGGGTTTGCGCCTGTCCGCAAAACGCCGCATCAAGCGCTCGCCACGCGTTTGGGGCCTCATCCAGAAGAGCCGGGCGCTCGCCGCGCGGACCGGCTGAACGTCAGGCAGCCGTCTGTTCCGGGCCAGCATCGCGCCCGACAACAAGCACGTCGCGCGCGCCCGCCTCGACAAGATCGCCGTAGGCCTTGCTCGCCGCTTCGTCGGACGATGCGCCGCCTGTTGCAAGCATCACGGCATTGACTTGCGACGCCAATGTCGTCGCGTCGGATTCGGCCGTAACCGCACGAGCTAAGAGGACGATGTAATCGTAGGTATGACAAAGGGCATCCAAGACGAGATCGAATCCGTCGAGATCACGTTCGCCGGATTCTCCCGCCGGAATGAAATGCACGCTTGAATCCGCGTCGCGATGGATCACTTCGGCGAACGACGCGCGTCCGACGAGCAAATCGGTGAGGCCGAGATGGTTCTCCCGGTCGCTCTGTTCATGCAGATGCGAGACGTCCTGCGCGAGAGCGACCAGAACGACGCGTCCATCTTTTGACAGCGCGCGCGCAGTTTCGGTCGCAAATTCCTGCGCATTCGTCCCATCATTCGGACTGGTGACGAGAATGCGCACGGCGCGGCCCGGCTCGTGCGTTTCTTGCAGCCGCGCAACGGCGTCAGCCGGGATGAGATGCACCGGCTCGGCATGCTTTGGCATGAAGACGGGCTCTGCATCCCGCGTCTTGAAGGCGCGCGCGAAAGCCTGTTCCTCGGCCTCGCTGACATCGCTCGCTCGGACTTCGCCCGGTCCGTCATGCGGCGCCGCGGCGACCGGCTCGCGAACTTTCGCTCTTGCCTCAGTGATTGCGGGAAGATTCTCCTTGCGCACGACGGCGTGCACGGTGCGGGCGCCGAAACTTTCGTGGCCGGCATAGCCGCGCCCGGAAAGGAGTTCGCGCGCCAGCAGGAATCCGGCGGAAAGTATAAAGGCGGCAAACGTCGCGAAGACGATGATCGGCAGTTTGCGCGGATACGTCGGCAGTTGCGGCGCCACCGCACGCGAGACGATGCGCGCATCGGCCGGCGCGGCCTTGCCGCTCTCGCGCGCCACGGCCTCCTGGTATCGTGTCGTGTCCGACTCGACCTGATCGCGCAACAGACGCACGGTTCGCTCGTAATCGCGCAACTGCACCTCGTCGGCGCTTTGCGAACCCGCGACCTTCTTCTGCTGCTCGACATATTGCTGCAGATTTTCGACACGTCCGCCGGCAATGCGCGCGTCGTTTTCGAGCGTGCGGATGGTCTTTTCCGCCGCTTTGCGCAGTTCCGATTCAAGATCGGCGAGCTGCGCGTTGAGCTCTTTCATGCGCGGGTGACCCGGCAGCAGCGTGCGCGATTCGAGCGCGATCTGCGCGCGTAAATTCACGCGTTGCTCGGACAGCCGGCGGATGAGGTCGTTGTTTGCAACGTCGGGAACGTCGCCGATGCGGCCTTGCCGCACCATGTCGCGAATGATTCGCGCCTTCGCCTGCGCGTCGGCCTGCGCCGTGCGCGCACTCGACAATTGCGTGTTGATCTCGGCAAGCTGCTGATTCGTTATCGGCGTATTGTTTTGACCGACATAAAGGCCGGTCTTTGCGCGAAACGCTTCGGCACGCGCCTCGGCGTCGGCGAGCCGCGCCTTCAGATCGGTGAGCTGGTTCGCCAGCGCCGTCGCGGCGACCCGGGCGTTGTCGCGTTTCGCGCCGGCCTGCGCATCGAGATAGAGATCGGCGATCGTGTTGGCAGCGCGCGCCGCCAAATCCGGGTCGCGCGGCTGGAACTCGATCGAGAGCACGCGTGTCTTCGTCGGCGAATAGACCGTCAGCCGCTCGAAATATTTCTCGAGGATCCGCTCTTCCGGCGAAAGCAGCGTCGGATCCTTCTGCAGGCCGAGAAGGATGAGAACGCGCGAGAGAGGGCCGATGCCGTTCGCGACGGGATCGAATTCCGGGTTGCCCTGCAGTCCAAGCGCCCGGATGGCTTTTCTCGCGAGATCGCGCGACGTGAGCAGTTGCACCTGGCTTTGCACCGCCTCGGGATCGGGAAGCGGAATCTGTTCGCTCGTCTGCTTTTCCGGACGCGTGAAATAGCTTTCCTGGTTTTCGAGCAGAACCCGCGCCTCGGCGGTGTAGCGCGGTCTGATGACGTTCACGGCGATCGCCGAAAGTACGAACGCCGCGAGTGTCGGCCCGATCACCCACCATCGGTGCCGCGACAGGGTGCGCCCCAAACCGGCGACGTCGAGCTCGCTCGACGTACCGATATTCATGCGCTCGACCGTCGTGGCGCTCATCACCGACCTCATACCGCGCCCGATAAAACCCTGGTTATGGTTGAGATCGCGTTAACCCGGCGCGATCGTGCGCCTCAGCTTTTATTAACCATGACACCGTAAAGATTTGGCTGGTCCTCGCGTCTTCGCGGCGAATCCGGTGATCCATGCGGCGTTCGTTTGTTGTCCTTTGCGTGCTCATGACCGCGCTGCTCGGCGGCTGCGGAATGCGGCCCTATGGCGTCGACTATTTCGCAACCGATAATCGGCCCTACACGCTCGGCTCCGGAGATCGGCTGAGGATCATCGTTTTCGGACAGGACTCGCTGTCGAATACATACTCCGTCGATGCATCGGGAAACATTTCGATGCCGCTGATCGGCCTCGTCCACGCTGCGGGATCGACGACCGCCGCGTTGGAGCGGCACATCGAAGCGAAACTGCGCGGCGGCTTCCTGCGCGAACCCAAGGTCTCGGCCGAGGTCGAAGCCTTCCGGCCCTTCTTCATCCTCGGCGAGGTCACCTTGCCCGGTCAGTACCCCTATGTCAGCGGCATGACGGTGCAGACGGCCGTCGCAATTGCCGGTGGTTTCACGCCGCGCGGCTATTCGGGCAATGCCGACCTCACCCGCACCGTCGACGCCAAGGCGTATACGGCTCCGGTGCCGATCACCCAACCTGTCCAACCGGGCGATACGATCGTTATTCGTGAACGGTTTTTTTGAGGTTTGCGCCCACTCTCGCAGGTCGCGAGAAGGACTGGGCAAGCAAGATGGCAAAGCGGCATGAGGGCGGAGGAAAGCTGCGGATCGTGCACGTGCTGCGCGCCCCGCTCGGCGGCCTCTTCCGTCACGTCCTCGACCTCACGCGTGAGCAGATCGCCCGCGGTCATCAAGTCGGACTGATCACCGATTCGCTCACCGGCGGCGCGAACGCCGATACCGTGTTGGAAGAGTTGCGCCCTCGCCTCGCGCTCGGCCTTGTCCGGCTGCCGATCCAGCGCCTACCGCACCCGAGCGACGTTTCCCAACTTCTGCGCATCGATGCGCGCTTGCGCCGCCCGCGGCCCGACGTCATCCACGGCCATGGGTCGAAGGGCGGCACGTTCGCGCGTTTGCCCGGCCTGTTGCCGTTCCACGGGAGGGCCATCCGCGCCTACACGCCGCATGGCGGCAGCTTCAATTACAAGCCCGGTTCGGCGGTGAACCGCGCCTACATGGCTGCGGAGCGCGTTCTCGCAAGCGGGACCGATCTCTTCCTGTTCGAGAGCGCCTATATCGCCCGCCGCTTTCGCGAAGACGTCGGCGCAACGCCGAAACTGACGCGGATCGTTCTCAACGGAATCAGCGAAGCCGAACTCATTCCTGTTCAACCCAACGAAACCGCAGCCGATTTCGTCTATGTCGGCGAATGGCGTTCGGCAAAAGGCATCGACACGCTCATCGACGCACTTGCGCTGATCAGCAAGCGCTACGGCATCGTTGCGCGTCTCGTTCTTGTCGGGTCGGGTCCCGACGAGGCGATCTTGTACGATCGTGCCGCCGCGCGCGACGTTCGCGAGCAGATTCAGTTCGTGCCGCCGATGCGCGCGCGAGACGCATTCCGTCTTGGCCGCGCAATGGTCGTGCCGAGCCGGCAGGAATCCCTCCCCTATATCGTGCTCGAGGCTGCCGGCGCACGCATTCCAATGGTGGCGACGAATGTCGGCGGCATACCGGAAATATTCGGCCCCTATCGCGACCGGCTGATTCCGTCGGATGATCCGGGCGCGCTTGCCGATGCGCTGCACCGGACTTTGACGGCGCCGGCGGAGGAATTGCGCATCGAGGCCGATCAGCTCGCGGCATTCGTCGGCGCGCGATTTTCGCTTTCCGGAATGGCGGACGACGTCATCGCCGCCTATCTCGAAGCGCTCGCCAACAAATCGCAGAAGCCGAAACTTTTCCGCGTGCCCTTCGCGCTGCCATCCTAACGGAAAACCACCCCATGTCCGCCTTCACCGCAGACGATTTGCGCGATGTCGAGCAGCAGGCTTCGTCGCGCCGCGGCTCGCCGAAGGAACGGGACCGGCTGAACGCACTCGCCGAGACGCTCGCGCGCCATCCGACGCGCCGCGCCTTTTCGCCGATCGTGCTCGCCGGTCTGACACGCATGGTCGAGGCGATCCTGATCGCCGCGAGCGGCGTGTTCGTCCACGCCTTCTATGTCGCGCCGGTCTGGGGCTACGAGCCCGCCTATTACGTTGCGATTTTCGGCATGACCGTGTTGGCGCTTCTTGTCTTCGAAGCGCTCGACATCAATCATGTCGGCGCATTCCGCGCGCCGCTTTATCAGGGCTTTCGGCTGGCATGCGGCTGGACGTTCGTTTTCCTCGTCGCACTCGCGGCGATCTTCTTCCTGAAGCTCGACAGCGTCTTCTCGCGTGTCTGGCTCCTCTCCTGGTATGTCGGCGGCTTGGTGTTGTTGCTGCTTGTTCGCGGCGTCGTGTCCGGGATCGTGCATTATCTCACGAGCATCGGCAGCTTGGATCGGCGCACCGTCATTGTCGGCGGCGGCGCCGCGGCAGAACAGGTGCTCAAGGATTTGATCGCGCAGAAGCGCACCGATCTGCGCATCTGCGGCTTTTTCGACGACCGCATCGACGATCGTTCCCCCGACGTGATCTGCGGTTTCCCGAAGCTCGGGACCGTCGACGATCTTGTCGAATTCGCGCGGCATACGCGCCTCGATCTTGTGATCTTCACGCTGCCGATCACCGCGGAGCAGCGGTTGTTACAGATGCTGCGCAAGCTCTGGGTCCTGCCGATCGACATCCGCCTTGCCGCGCATACGAACAAGCTGCGCTTCCGGCCGCGATCTTATTCGTATATCGGCAACGTGCCGGTCCTCGACGTCTTCGACAAGCCGATCGCGGATTGGGACGTCGTTCTGAAAATCTGCTTCGACAAGCTGTTTGGCGCGCTCGCGCTCATTGCGCTTGCGCCGGTCATGGCACTTGTCGCGATCGCGGTGAAGCTCGATTCTCCGGGTCCCGTTCTCTTCAAGCAACGGCGCTACGGCTTCAACAACGAGCTGATCGAAATCTACAAGTTCCGTTCGATGTATGTGGATCAGCTCGATCACGGTGCGAAGAAGCTGGTGACGCGCGACGATCCGCGCGTGACGCGCGTCGGCCGCTTCATCCGCAAGACTTCACTCGACGAATTGCCGCAGCTCTTCAACGTCGTGTTCAAGGGCAATCTGTCGCTCGTTGGCCCGCGTCCGCACGCGGTCACCGCACGCGCTGCCGAGCATCTCTATGACGAGGTCGTCGATGGTTATTTCGCCCGTCATCGCGTGCGCCCCGGCATCACAGGTTGGGCGCAGATTCACGGCTGGCGCGGCGAGACCGACACGCAGGAGAAGATCCAGCGACGCGTCGAGTGCGATCTCTATTACATCGAGAACTGGTCGATCCTGCTCGATCTCTACATCATCGCGGTGACGCCGTTCGCGTTGGCGAAATCCGAAAATGCGTATTGAGGAGCCGGCGGGCTCGGGCGGCAGGCGCTACGTTTTAAGCCTGCGTGCGCGCCTTTATTGCCGCTCCTGGCTGCGCGAAGCGATGTCGTCCGCGATCCTGCTCGCCTACATTTGGGTCGCCCCGTTCCATCAGGCGAAAGCCGGCGAAAGCGAACTGCGCATTTCGTTGCAGGGTAAGCCCGAGCTTGTCTACGACCCGAAGCGCGATGCGTGCACGCCGAACGATATTCCGGATGTGAATGCGCGTGCCTTCCGCGCCGCGGATGGAACCGTCACTCTGACGGCGCTGCATTTCATCAACCGGGCGCTGCGGGGCCCCGATCTTGATCACCTCAGAATCGATTGCGCTGTGATTCTCAACTCGAAGCAATCGCCCGATCCGGCAGAATATGACGGGCGCCGCTTCATCACGGCGTTGTGGAGCGATGACGGCACGCATGTCGCGGCACTCGTACACAACGAATATCATGCCAATCACTTCGCCGGACGCTGTGCCTCCAGCGAAGAGCTGCCGTGCTGGTACAACACAATCCTCTCCTTCAGCTCGGATGATGCCGGCCACACCTTTACAAAGAGCAGCCCGCTCGTCGTCGCCGCGCCGCCATTTCGGCAAAACCTCGAGCAGGGCCGTCACCGCGGTTTTTTCAATCCATCGAACATCTTCGCGCTTGCCGCCTACAAATATGCGCTTATCTCGACGACAGGCTGGAACGGGCAGCCCTACGGCGCGTGCTTGTTCCGCAACGAAAATCCGCTGAACAGTGCCGGGTGGCGCGCCTTTGACGGCAGCGCGTTTTCGATCCGCTATGACGATCCCTATAAGCGACAGACCCGTGCGCCCGGCGCGTGCGCGCCGATCGCTCCGTTCGGCTTTCCCGTCGGCGCGGTCGTGCGGCATCGCAGCAGCGGAATGTTCATCGCAGTTTGGGAAGCGCCGAAAAACGAGTCCGACCGGCCGGTCGACGGCTTCTACGCCGCGACGTCGCGCAATCTCATCGATTGGAGCGCGCCGCGGCTGATCCTCGCGGGCACAACGATGATGAAGGCCGCCTGTGGGCCGGACGGCAGCAAACGCTATGGATCTGTGATTGCGTACCCCTCGATTCTCGATTCAAACGCCGACGGACGCAATTTCGATAATGTTGGCGACGACGCCTGGCTTTATTATGCCGCGGTGAAGGTCGAGGACTGCACGCCGGGGGCCGACCGTGTTCTGTTGCGCCAGAAGATCAGTATCGCGGCGATCGCGAAGCAGGCCACGAAGGAGCGCCGCTCGTGAGCATCGCTACTGCAACCGGCGAGCGCCGCCTGCTCACATTCGATTACCAACGTCTCGTCAACGCGGTCGTCGCGCTGTTCATCTTCAGCGGCATCATTTCTGTCATTGAGCCCTCGCCCTATGACTTCATGTCGCTCATCGCAATCCCGCTCTGGTTCATCGGCGGCTTCCGTGTGCACGCGGCGCTCGTGCCGATCCTGTTCATGTACACTGCCTTCGAGCTTGCCGGTTTCATCTCGCTCATTCCGTACTGGAACGAGCACGATTCCGTGCTCTTTCAGTTTCAATCGCTGTATCTCTATGTGACCGCCGTCTTCTTCTCGATCTTCTTTTCGGAACGCACGCTCGAACGCGCCGAGATTTGCTTGAAAGCATATGCGGTCGGCGCCGTCGCCTGTTCCGTCTTCGGCCTCATCTCGTATTTCGACATTGCGGGGATGTACGACAAGTTTGTCACCGTGGAAGGCCGCGTCAACGGCACGTTCAAGGACCCGAATGTCTACGGCTCCTACATGATCCTTGCCGCCGCCTATCTCATGCACGCCACCATTCTCGGCAGCAGGCGAGCCTTGCTCGTGACAATCCCAAGTCTTGCCGCGATCTGCGTCGGCGTATTCCTGTCGTTTTCGCGCGGCTCATGGGGCGCGACGCTGCTCGCGATGATCATCGTCACCATTGCCGCCTATGTCACGAGCGACGATCCGCGCACGCGGCGGCGCATTGTGTGGATGTCGTCCGCGGCGATTGCAATCGGAGTGATTGCCGTTCTCGCGGTCTTGGCCGATGACGACGCGCGCAAATTCTTCCTGATGCGCGCGACGCTTACGCAAGAATATGACGAAGGCGTCACCGGCCGTTTCGGCAATCAGCTGCGTTCAATTCCGATGCTGACGAACCTGCCGTTCGGTTTCGGCCCGCTGCGCTTCCGTAGCGTGTTCGAACTCGATCCGCACAATTCGTTTATCGGCGCCTTCGCCAATGAAGGCTGGGTCGGCGGATTGGTTTGGATCATGATGACCGGCATGTCGACATTCGTCGGCTTTCGCCTGATGACGACGCGCTCGCCTTACCGCCGCCTCGCGCAAATCTTCTTTCCCGCATTGTTCGCGATCATGTTGCAGGGCTTTCAGATCGACATCGATCATTGGCGCCAGCTCTACATCATGCTCGGCGCCGTCTGGGGTCTCGAGGCGGCGCGGCAGCGATGGGCGGCTGCGGAAGCCGCTGCTGCAGCGCCGACGCCGGCGCCCGCCGCGCACGCACCCGGGGCGCTCGCGCCGGCAGCCTATCCCGGTTAAGCCGGGGCATGCGCCGGCTGTCCTTCGTCATTGCCGCACTTGCTGGACTGCTGGGCGCCGCAGGCATGGGAGCCGCCGCCGCCGCCGCACATCTTGGCGGCGGTCAGCTCCTCGAGACCGCAGCGACGTTCCTGATGATCCATTCGGCCGCTTTGCTCGGGATTGCCGCCTTGGCGCAGCGCGCCTCCCGGCGGAGCGCGGTAACGTTCGTCATCGCGGCCTTCCTGCTCATCGCCGGAATGCTCCTCTTCTGCGGCGATTTCGCCCTGCGAGCGCTCGCGGCGCGCCCGCTCTTCCGCATGGCCGCCCCGAGCGGCGGGATATTGCTGATTGCCGGCTGGCTGGTAATCGCTGTTGCCGCAATCGTTACGATCATACCAGAACGGAAGGAAAACAAACCGCCCGCAGGATAAGCTTGACAATAAGCCGCCGACCTGCGTTCTTTCAAAAAATTCGCACGGCTCGGCAGACCCCGGAGCCCGGAGAGTAGCATGGCGTTGCCCGGCCATCGGGCCAAGAAGGGAGGACGGATCCTCATCGTCGAGGATGAGCCGTTCATCGCCCTAACGCTGGAAGACATGCTGTCGGAACTCGGCTTCACCATCGCCGGAACGGTCGCCCAGGTTCCCGACGCCCTGGCTTTCATCGAGGGTGAAAACCCGATCGATGCCGCCCTCCTCGACGTGAATATCGGCTCGCAGAAGATCGACCCGGTTGCCGATCTCCTTGCCGCGCGCGACTGTCCCTTTGTCTTCACGACCGGCTATGGCCGCTCGGGTGTTCCGGCCGCCCACAATACCCGCGCGGTCGTGCAGAAGCCTTTCCGGCTCGAGGAAATTGCCGCGGCCTTGCAGACTGAGATGAGCGCCGCCGAAGAGCGTCACGTCTGAGTCGTCGGCGACGCGTTGCGCGCGCCGTCACTGTTGCGCAAAGCGCACGCCTTGCAGGCTTCACCTGAGCGGCACGGCTTTGTCGCGGCTCAGCCACGTTGTTGCCCCGCTCCTCCCGGAAGACGCGCCCCTCTGGCAGGCGGTCGTGATCATGAATTCTCGGGTTTCGGTTAGACGTGCGGGCGCGGCGATTTCGTCTATCGGTCGCGCTTCGTTGCTATGGCGACCGGACGCGGAATTCGTGCGGCGGCACCGTATTGCGCTTCTTGTCATCGCCGGCGGGCTCGTTTTCTGTCTTGCCGCGGCCTTCATTCCGTGGAGCCTGCCGCGGCAAACGGTCGAACGTGAGATTGCGGCACAGGTCAAAGCGGCGACCGGCCTCGACCTCATCGGTAGCGGCGACGCCGCGTTTTCCGCCCTGCCGCCGCGCATAAGCATCGCCGATGTGGCGCTCGCCGACGCGTCGCGCTCGCTTTCCGTAAAGACCCGCAAGGTTCGCGCGCGCTTGCGGCTGTTGCCGCTGCTCGCAGGCCGGTTGGAAATCGCCGAAGCGACATTGGTGAACCCGCACCTGACGATGGACCTCGCGCGCCCGCCGGAAATTGCCGGCGCCATCGCACGGGCCGCGAGCGCGCCTGCCGCAAGTATCGAGGCCGATCGTACCGACGACGTCCGGCTCGGCATCCTTCGCGTTCAGTCGGGCTCGGCCTTCCTTCAGCGCCACGGCGAGCCCGACATCATCATCGATCATGTCGACGGGACGTTTGACTGGCGCCGCATCAGCGCGCCAGCGACAATGACCGGCACCTTCGCGTGGCGCGGCGAACCCGCCAGCATCGATTTCTGGCTTGGTCAGCCTGCCAATCTGCTGCGCGGCGATCAAAGCGCCACGACCTTGCGCGTGAAGAGCGTCTCTCTCTCGCTGTCGGCGAACGGCAACGTATCCTACGGACCGCGGCCGCAATTTGTCGGCCGCGTCATCGCCTCCGCGCCATCGCTGCGGCATGTCGGCCGCCTTGCCAACATTGCAATTCCGCTGCCGGGTCTCTTGGGCGACACCTCGCTCGCCTCCGATGCGACGGTCGCCGACAACGGCTTCTCGCTCTCCAATCTTCGCCTCAGTCTCGATCGCAACGAGTTC
Source organism: Methylobacteriaceae bacterium (assembly GCA_019242655.1). Taxonomy (GTDB): domain Bacteria; phylum Pseudomonadota; class Alphaproteobacteria; order Rhizobiales; family Beijerinckiaceae; genus JAFASC01. The sequence continues at coordinate 849 of JAFAVH010000251.1, read as the reverse complement.
GAAGGCACGCTCGCCTTCCGAAATGATGGCCCTCGGCCTTCACTTGCCGGCACGTTGGCCGCGAGCCAGCTCAATCTCGATCCGATCGTTGCCGAGATCACACCGGCCGTTACGCCAGATGGACGCTGGACGGAGGAGCCGTTCGAGCTCCGCGATCTCTCGAAGATTGACATCGATCTTCGTGTCTCCGCCGCGCGCACGCGTTTGCGCCGCGTTCAGTTCGACGATGCCGCCTTGTCGCTCTTGATGAAGGCGGGACGGCTCGAACTCGCGCTCGCAGAAGCCAAGGCTTACAAGGGCATATTCAAAGCGCGTCTCAGCGCGATCGGCGCAGGCGGCAACGCACTCGATCTTCGCGGCAACGCGCAGCTCGCCAATGTCGATGCTGCGGCGCTCGCCTGGGATCTGTTGGATCGCCCGCGCATCTCCGGCACGTTGAACGCATCCCTATCGATGGACGCTGCCGGCGACAGCGTGCTGCAGACGATCCGCGGCCTCGACGGCAAAGCGCAATTCTCCATCATGCAGGGCGATATCGGCGGGCTTGATCTCAATGAGGCCCTGCGCCGCCTCGCGACGCGTCCGCTTTCGAGTCTGACGGAAATGCGCGGCGGACGCACAGTGTTCGACAAAGCCGTCGGCACGATTCGCATCACCAAAGGCGTGGCTGAGATTGTCGAGGCGTCCGCGACGGCGCCAGGCCTGTCGATCGGGATGACCGGTTCGGTGCAGATCGCCGATCGCATGTTGGCGCTGCAAGGGACGGCGACGCAGACGCCGAGCGATTCCAAATCTGCTGCGGAGCCGACGCAATTGCCTTTCCAGGTGATCGGCAGTTGGGACGATCCG
>JAFAVH010000336.1 GCA_019242655.1 Methylobacteriaceae bacterium | reverse complement strand
GCGCTTGGCGTGAAGTTGCGCTGGAACGCCGACGACATCGCGCGCATTAGATCATCGATCGGCGGCACGCCGACGAGATGAATGCGCGGATCGGCAGCGAGCCGGAAGCGGCCGCACTCTTCCGCGACTCCCGCGAGCACCGTTTCGGATTGTGGCGCAATGAGCCCATTTAAGCCTGACACACGCAGATAGCGCTCAACCGCGGCATCGCGACTGTCGAACCACCGCGCCGGAGCTTCAGCCAAAGTCGCCATGCGCGCGATGTCGTCGGCGTTCCAGCGCAACTTCACGCCAAGCGCAAGAACGTGCGTGACATCGATGCCGAACCATCCAGTTGCCAGCATCAGCCCGACGACACCGCCCATCGAGTGGCCGATAATTGCGACGCGCTCACCCTGCCCGATCATCTCCGCGACGGCTGCGGCGTGCGCGCCGTAACTAAAGGCAGCGCCTGCGGGCGAGCGAGCATGCCCCGGCAGATCAGGCGCGAACCAGCGCCCCGGCCAATGCTTCTCGACGAACGGGATCAGATTGCGCCAGACGGCAGCATTGCCTCCGAGGCCGTGTAACAGGACGAGCGTCGGCTTGCCGCTGCCGCCGGACTCGACGTGCATCGCGCGTCAGGCTGCCGCCTTCTCCTGGTCCTGCGACCACTGGCCCATGGCGGCGAGGCCGTTCATGCGGGCGCGATGTGTGAACGCCGCCTGCGCCGCGGTCACGTTGGCCGGCTTGCCCGACCACGCCTTTTGCGGCGCCGCTTGCAAGGCGCGGCCATAGCTGAAGGTAACCGCCCAAGGCAGCGGACGCAGGCGATTGATCGCATCGAGATTGGCGGTCGCCTCAACGTCGGACTGGCCGCCGGAGAGAAACGCGATGCCAGGGACGGCGACAGGCACGCAGCGTTTGAACAAGCGCACCGTCGCCTCGGCGATCTCCTCGGGCGAGGCTTGCTTTTTCGCCTTCTTGCCGGAAATGACCATGTTCGGCTTCAGCACCGTTCCTTCAAGGAACACGCGCGCGTCGAAGAGCTCATTGAACACGGTGCGCAGAACGAATTCGGTGACTTCGTAACAGCGATCAATATCGTGCGCGCCGTCCATCAACACTTCGGGCTCGACGATCGGCACGATATCGGCTTCCTGGCATAAAGCCGCGTAACGCCCGAGCGCGTGCGCGTTGGCCTTGACTGCGTATTCCGTAGGGATGCCTTCGGCGATATCGATGACCGCCCGCCATTTTCCGAAGCGCGCGCCGAGATCGTAATATTCCTTCAAGCGACCGGCGAGCCCGTCGAGCCCTTCGGTGATCGTCTCGCCGGGAAAATTCGGCAACGGCTTGGCGCCCTGATCGACCTTGATGCCCGGAATCGAACCTGCCGCTTCGATCAGCTTCACCAGCGCCGTGCCGTCCTTGGCGTTTTGGCGGATAGTTTCGTCATAGAGGATGACGCCGGAGATGTGGTCCTTCATCGCGTCCATCGAGCGGAACATGAACTCGCGATAATCGCGCCGCGTGTCCGCCGTCGATTGCACGCCGATTGCATCGAAGCGCTTCTTGATCGTCCCCGAGCTTTCATCGGCCGCGAGGATGCCCCTGCCGTCGGCAACCATGGCCTTCGCCACCTTTGCGAGCTGGTCCTTGTTCATGTTGGTCTCCCCTGATCTCGTCTTCTAAATATCGTGCGTGTTCGCCTCAGGTCGAGGCGGTTCGCAGGGCTGCGACGCCAGGCAGAGTTTTGCCCTCGAGCCATTCTAGGAATGCGCCGCCGGCGGTCGAGACATATGTGAACGCCTCGGCGACGCCGGCGTGGTTGAGTGCGGCTACGGTATCGCCGCCGCCGGCGACGGAGAGGAGCGCGCCATTCTCGGTGAGGCGGGCCGCGGCACGCGCGACTTCAACGGTGCCTTTGTCGAAGGGTTCGAGCTCGAACGCGCCAAAAGGCCCGTTCCAGACGAGGGTCTTCGCTTCTTTGAGCAATCGCTCGACGGCATCGACTGTCTTTGGCCCAATGTCGAGGATCATATCGCTTTGGCCGACATGATCGACATCAACCGCTTTCGAGGGCGCGTGCGCCTTGAAGTCCTGTGCGACGCTGGCATCGACCGGCAGCACGATACGGCATGACGCTGCTGCGGCATCCTTCAAAATCGCGCGCGCGGTATCGAGAAGGTCTTTCTCGCACAGCGATTTGCCGATCTCCTTGCCGCCGGCGGCCAGAAACGTATTGGCCATGGCGCCGCCGATCGCCAGCATGTCGACCTTTTTCATGAGATTGCCGATGAGTTCGAGCTTGGTCGAAATCTTTGCGCCGCCAATTACGGCCATAACCGGACGCATGGGATTGTCCAACGCTTTTCCTAACGCCTCGAGTTCTGCCTGCATCGTGCGGCCGGCATAGGCGGGACGCTTGTGGGCGAGGCCCTCGGTCGAGGCATGCGCACGGTGTGCCGCCGAAAACGCATCATTGACGTAGATGTCGCCGAGCTCGGCAAGCGCCGCCACGAATGCCGGATCGTTCTTCTCCTCGCCTTTGTGGAAGCGCGTATTCTCGCAAAGCAGCACGTCGCCATCGCGCATCTTGGCGATGGCGCTTTTTGCAGGCTCGCCAACGCAATCCGACGCGAACGCGACAGGCTTGCGCAGATGCTCGGCGAGAATAGGGACGATGGGCTTAAGCGAATTCGCGTCGTCGGGTCCACCCTTCGGCCGGCCGAAATGGGCGAGCAGGATGACCTTGCCGCCTTTCTCGGCGATCTCGCGGATCGTCGGCAGAATGCGGTCGATGCGCGTCGTGTCGGTGACCCTGCCGTTTTCCATCGGCAGGTTGAGGTCGACGCGCACGAGAACGCGTTTGCCTCTCACATCCGCATCGTCAAGCGTCCGAAAACTACTCTTCATCGCATCCACTCAAGATGCGCGGGTCACACCAGCTTTCCCATCGTGACGGCGGTGTCTGCCATGCGGTTCGAGAATCCCCACTCGTTGTCATACCAGGACATGACGCGCACGAACGTGCCATCCATCACTTTCGTCTGATCGACGTGGAACACCGACGAATGCGGATCGTGGTTGAAGTCTATCGATACGTTGGGCGCTTCGGTGTAACCGAGAATGCCCTTGAGTTCCTGCTGTGCGGCGCGCTTCACCGCCTCGGTAATCTCTTCCTTGTTGGTCTTGCGCTTGGCGACGAACTTGAAGTCGACGACCGAGACGTTCGGCGTCGGCACGCGGATGGCAACGCCATCGAGCTTGCCGTTGAGTTCCGGCAGCACGAGACCAACGGCCTTGGCCGCACCGGTCGAGGTCGGGATCATCGACAGCGCCGCGGCGCGTGAGCGGTACAGGTCCTTGTGGATCTGATCGAGCGATGGCTGATCATTCGTGTAGGAATGCACCGTCGTCATGAAACCTTTCTCGATGCCGATCGAGTCATTCATCACCTTGGCGACCGGCGCGAGGCAGTTCGTCGTGCAGGACGCATTCGACACGACGAGATGATTCTTGGCCAGCTTGTCGTGATTGACGCCGTAGACGACGGTAAGATCGGCGTTGTCGGCAGGCGCCGACACGAGCACTCGTTTGGCGCCGGCATCGAGGTGGGCCTTCGCCTTCTCCTTCGAGGTGAAGATGCCGGTGCATTCGAGGGCGATGTCGACCCCGAGCTCTTTATGCGGGAGCTCCGCCGGATTGCGGATCGCGGTCACCTTGATTTTGTGACCGTCGACGATGAGCGAGTCGCCCTTAACCGCGACCTCGCCCGGAAAACGGCCGTGAACGGAATCGAAGCGCAGGAGATGGGCGTTGGTCTCGACCGGCCCGAGATCGTTGACGGCGACGACCTGGATGTCCTTTCGCCCGGACTCGACGATCGCCCGCAGCACGTTGCGCCCGATTCGTCCAAATCCGTTGATCGCCACCTTGACCGTCATCTTTTTCTCCTTGCCTCAGCTCGCGCCACCGCGGCGGGCCGGCTCAGCGCCGATATGGGGATTTGATCCCGGTAAACGACGCGAGAGGGCGGAAAAAGCGCCTGAGCGGCTGAAATTGCGAGGCTCGTGCCTGATAACAGGTCACCCCCCGCTGTCAACGCAAGCGCCCCGCGGCCAGAGCAATGATCCAGGGGATGGCGCCCTACCCCGCATTGACCCCCACCAGGCGCCGCGGCCTAATGCTGAGGCATGGTGGCACAACCGGCCCGCGGCGACCCGATCGATGCTGCGCTTGAGCGGCTTTCGCGCGCGCTCGATCTTTTGGAGCAAACGGCGGAAGCGCGCTTGGAAGGAGATTCGCGGCGCGCCGAGCGCGACGAGGCGATTTCCGTGCTTGAGGACGACCGCTCACGCCTCGCCGTCGAACTGGACGGAGCGCTCGCCCGCAACCGCTCGCTCGAGCACGCAGCGGACGAAGTCTCGCGCCGGCTGGAGGGCGCCCGCGCGACCGTGCAGGGCCTGTTGGGTCTCGCTGAAATCGGCGAGGCAGCGCGCGGGGATCAACGCTGATGGCGCAAGTTGTCGTCACCATCGCCGGCCGCACCTACCGCATGGCCTGCGACGACGGCGAAGAGGAAAGACTCGAACATCTCGCGCGCGAGTTCGATGCGCGGATTGGAGGCCTGCGCACCTCCTTCGGCGAGATCGGCGATCAGCGCATCATCGTCATGGCGGCGTTGACGCTCGCCGATGAGCTTGCGGAAGCACAGCGACAGATCGGCGATCTCAAAAACCAGCTCGGCGAAGCCGAGGGCGTAACGCGATCACGCGAAGCGCACAGCACGCAAAGACAGGACCGTGTGACATCCGCGCTCAGCGAAGCAGCGCAGAGGATCGAACGGATCGCGCAAAAAATGCGGGACGTATCGCGCGCGTGACGACCGCAAACAAGGCAGCGCCTTGGCGCCGGGCCAAAGACATCCTCTATCTGGTCGGCGTCAACCTCGCCGTGTTCGTCGCATTGTTCGTCGCGTTTGAACTCGCGGTGCACATTCTTTATCCCGACCAAAATCCTTGGCTCGGGCCGCCTTTCGCCAAGAGCAAGGTCAGAATAGCAAATCCCGTTTACGGCCATGCGCTCGCGCCCAACTTCGACAGCGAAGAAGTGTGGGGCCAAGGCAAGAGCCACATCACCACGAATTCGCTTGGGTTCAAAGATGTACGCGTGCGCGAAGTGCCGCTTCAGTCGGCTAAGAAGCGTATCTTGTTTCTGGGCGATTCCTTTACCGAGGGCATCGGGCTGCCATATGAACAAACGTTCGTCGGTCAGTTTGCGGCCGCTTTCCCGCAGCTTGATGTCCTGAACGCGGCGGCGAGCTCGTACGCGCCAACCATCTACAATGCGAAGGCGAGATACTTGATCGAAGCGGGCCTGCAAGTCGATGAGGTCATCGTTTATATCGACATCTCGGACATTCAGGATGAGGCGATAACCTATCGCACCGACAAAGATGGCAAGGTTGAGGAGGGCGATTTCGACGACAAATGCCCAACCGCGCCTCAGATAATCCGGATACAATCGCCGTGGTGGGCGCACTTTTCCTACACACTCGACTTCCTGCATAAGCGCCACATCCTAATGCAATATCGGCAAGTCCTTCCCGATGCGAGCCTCGCGCTCCTTATGCAGCCGGGGCAAGTTTATGCGAAGGATTTCCATCGTCCGGCCTGGACTTATGAGTCGAACCTTCAGTGCTACTCAACCCTGGGCGTGGAGGGTGCAATCGCCAAGGCGATAAATCAAATGGATCAACTCTACGCGTTCCTTTCCGAACGCCGCATCCCTTTGTCTGTCGGCGTCTACCCTTGGCCGCAGCAACTCCTCTATGACAAGGAAGAGTCTCGCCAAGTCACGATCTGGCGAGAGTGGTGCAAAAACAAATGCCGCCGCTTCTTCAATCATTTTCCGGCGTTCTTCGCTTATAAGCGTCAACATCCCGATTTCATGCACGAAATTTTCATCTGGGGAGATTCGCACTATAATGCGCTTGGAAACGAGCTTCTCGCGCACGATCTAATCGCTCAGTATCCCTAAACAGCGCGAAGCCATGAAGCCGGCCGTTGCTGTAAAAGATGATTGATCTTCGTAAGCTCGCACTCATTTTTCGAAACGATGTCCGCGACTATAAAGCGCGCCGGGACGCGAATAAGGCCGAAAAGGCGAGAATACGTTCGCCGGGATTTCGCGACGTGCACCGCGAGTCGCTGCGCCGCCTCAACTCGGCGCTACGGGAGAACGCTGTTGCTATTGTCGGGGTCGCGCCACCGACCCGCTCCGGCATTGCTACCTACAATCAAGCGATCCTTACCGGACTGGCGACCGCAGTCGATTTCTTTGGCGACTTCGCTGCTGTCGATGAAGTCGCACGTATGGTCGACGCGGTTGCCGTGCCGCCTTCCCGAGTCAGAGTGTTTTCCGATTCCGTCTTTTTTGATGCCATCCAACTGAATCACTATCGTACCGCGATATTCGTGCTTGGAAATTCGGACCAGAACGTCTTTGCATTGCGTGCCTCACACCTTGCAGAAGGGGCAGGTGTAAAAAGCATATTTTGGTACGTACACGATCCTTTCCTGTTTAATCTTTACCTCAAATCGCTCGGCGCAAACCACCGGCGTTTTCGCCAAGAGATGTTGGACGCCTACGGCAACCATTCCGCAGCGGCAATTGACGCGCTTGGTTGGCGGCCGAACCTTCGCGGATTCCTCGAGAACAAATGGTTGACTTTGCGGCCTCTTCTCAATGGGCACAAAATAACGGGCATTCTCGTCAATTCGACAGCCGCGCGTGATCTTGTTGAGGCGGAGGCGCATGACATGCTCGCCCCAGGTACGGTCCACGTCCTATTCCTTCCGAGCTTGCCGCCCCCTCCGCCAATCGCTGTGGACGACAAAGAGAGACGTCCGCTCCGAATCGGAACATTCGGAATTCCCGATCCCGTGAAGCGCACCGAGCGTATCCTTGCGGCGTGGCGTCGCATCAAAGCGGCGAAACCAGATGCGGAACTTATACTCGCCGGATATCTG